>RKSI01000126.1 GCA_007570905.1 Gammaproteobacteria bacterium | reverse complement strand
CGTTGCCGCCGTTGCGGGCCGGAGGTTCCGCCGGGCCGCCTGTGCGATTATAATCGTCTTTTCACAATGAACCACATCCGCAATTTTTCCGTCATCGCGCACATTGACCACGGCAAATCCACCCTCGCCGACCGCTTCATCCAGTTGTGCGGCAGTCTCAGCGAGCGCAAAATGGAGCACCAGGTTCTCGATTCCATGGACATCGAGCGCGAACGCGGCATCACCATCAAGGCGCAGGCGGTGTCGCTGCATTACCGCGCCGGCGACGGCGCCGCCTACCGGCTGAACCTGATAGACACGCCCGGCCATGTGGACTTCGGCTATGAAGTGTCGCGCTCGCTGTCGGCGTGCGAGGGCGCGCTGCTGGTGGTGGACGCGACGCAGGGCGTTGAGGCGCAAAGCATCGCCAACTGCTACGCCGCCATCGGCCAGGGCCTTGAGGTGCTGCCGGTGCTGAACAAGATGGACCTCGCGGTGGCCGACGCCGACCGCGCCGCGCGCGAGATTGGCGACCTCATCGGCCTGGATGCATCCGGCGCCAGCCGCGTCAGCGCAAAGACCGGCGCCGGCGTGGCCGAACTGCTGGAACGCATCGTGCGCGAGATTCCGCCGCCGCAGGGCGACCCGGACAAGCCGCTGAAGGCGCTGGTGATTGATTCGTGGTTTGACCCGTATCTCGGCGTCGTCGCGCTGGTGCGCGTGATGGACGGCAGACTGGCGCCGCGCCGCCGCATCATGGCGATGGCGAGCGGCGCCGTGCACCAGGTGGAGGCCGTCGGCGTGTTCACGCCGGAGCGCGTCGAGAAGGACGCGCTTGAGGCCGGCGAGGTCGGCTTTGTTACCGCCGGCATCAAGGACACCGGCGCGGCGCGCGTCGGCGACACGCTGACCGACGCCGCGGCGCCGGCGGCGCAGCCGCTGCCCGGCTTTGAGAAGATACAGCCGCGCGTGTTCGCCGGCCTTTACCCGGCGGACTCCGACGATTACAAGGACCTGCGCGACGCCCTTGATAAACTCAGCCTGAACGACGCCGCGCTGCACTGCGAGCCGGAGACTTCGCAGGCGCTCGGCTTCGGTTTTCGCTGCGGCTTTCTCGGTTTGCTGCATATGGAGGTCGTGCAGGAGCGCCTCGAGCGCGAATACGGACGCGACCTGGTTACGACGGCGCCGACGGTGACCTACCGCGTGCGCCTCACCGACGGCGGCGTCGCCGAGGTGCACAACCCGGACATGCTGCCGCCGGTGAACCGCATCGCGCACATTGAAGAGCCGGTCATCGGCGCGACGATACTGGCGCCGAAGGAATACATCGGCGCCGTCATCGGCCTGTGCATGGAAAAGCGCGGCGAGCAGAAGTCCATCCACTACGCCGGCGCGCAGGCGGCGCTGGAATTCCGCCTGCCGCTGAACGAGATTGTGTTTGACTTCTTCGACCGCCTGAAATCGCTGACGCGCGGCTATGCGTCGTTTGACTACCAGTTGGCGGGCTTCCGCCAGGCGCCGCTGGTGCGCCTTGACATCCTCATCAACGGCGAGCGCGTGGACGCGCTGTCAATGATAGTGCACAAGGACAACGCGGCGCCGCTGGGGCGCGCGCTGGTCAATAAAATGCGCGACCTGATACCGCGCCAGATGTTTGACATTGCGATTCAGGCCGCCGTCGGCTCGCGCATCATAGCGCGCTCCACGACCAAGGCGCTGCGCAAGAATGTGACGGCCAAATGCTACGGCGGCGATGTAACGCGCAAGCGCAAACTGCTGGAAAAACAAAAGGCCGGCAAAAAACGCATGAAACGCATCGGCAAGGTGGCGCTGCCGCAGGAGGCTTTCCTGGCGATATTGAAGGTGGAACGGTGAGGGCGCGGGCGGCGGCGGCGCGGGTGTTGTTCGCGTTGTTGTTGTGCGCCGTGTGCGCGCGCGCCGCCGCCGATGTGATGGTGGTTACGCTGCTCGGCACCGGCACGCCGCGCCCGGAGGTGTCGCGCTTCGGCCAGGCGGTGCTGGTTGAGGCCGGCAATGACAAACTGCTGTTTGACGCCGGGCGCGGCGTCGCGCAGCGCGTGGCCGAACTGGGCCTGGACTTCGCCGACCTGCGCACGGTGTTCATCACACACCTGCATTACGACCACATCGTCGGCCTGCCCGACCTGCTGCTGTCGGGCTGGATTTACGGGCGCGCGCAGCCGCTGGAAGTGCACGGCCCGGCGGGCATCGCCGCGCACCTGCGCCATCTGGAACAGGCATACAAACGCGACATTGAACTGCGCCTGTCGTACACCGGGCTGCCGCCGGACGGCGCCGTTTTCCGCGCCGTTGAAATTGACATCGGCGAAGGCGGCGAAGGCGACGAAGGCGGCGGCGCGGGCAACGGCAAGAGCAAAGGCAACGGCAAGAGCAAAGGCAAGGGCAAGGGCAAAGGCAGCAGTGGCGGCGGCACGGGCGGCGGCACGGGCGGCGGCGGCACGGGCAACGGCAGCAGCGGCGGCGGCAAGAGCAGCGGCGAGGCCAGCGGCGAGGCCAGCGGCAAGGACGGCGGCAACGGCGGCGGCATGGTGTGGCGGCGCGGCGACCTGAAGGTTACCGTGTTCACGGTCAGCCACGGCACGGTGAAGCCGTCGTTCGGCTACCGCGTGGATTATCGCGGGCGCTCGGCGGTCATCTCCGGCGACACCGGTTATTCGCCGGCGGTGGTCGCGCACGCGCGCGGCGCCGACCTGCTGGTGCATGAAATCGCCGCCGCCTCCAAAGCGCTGCAACGCGCCAACCCGCGCCTTGCGCGCGTGATGAATTACCACTCCACGCCGGAGGAAGTGGCGCGCGTCGTGCGCGAGACCAAACCGCGCATGACGGCGCTGGTGCACCCGCTGATCTTCGGCGTCGGCAAGGACGACATCCTCGCGCGCATCGGCGGCGAACCGGGCAAGGTCGTCTTCGGCGAAGACCGGATGGCGTTTGACATCGGCAACCGCCTGCGCGTGTACACGCGCCGCGGAGCGTCGCCATGAAGCGCAACGGCGCGCCGCGCAAAATTGCCTTTTGCAAAGACCGAACGGCGTTTTGCGCCGGCAGCCGCCTGCGCGCATACATGCCCCGCGGAGCATTGCGATGAAGCACGGCGACGGCGGCGCGCCGCGGCTGATGGGCATATTGAATCTGACGCCGGACAGTTTCTCCGACGGCGGCCTCTATGACGACACCGGCAAGGCGTTGCGCCGCGCCGAACAGATGCTGGAAGAGGGCGCCGACATCATCGACATCGGCGGCGAATCCACGCGCCCCGGCGCCGCGCGCGTGCCCGCCGCGGAGCAGAAGGCGCGGGTGCTGGACGCCGTCGCCGCGATTTGCGAACGCCGCCCGCGCCCGCTGGTCAGCATAGACACGACGCTGGCGGCGGTCGCCGAGGCCGCGCTTGATGCCGGCGCCGGCATGATCAACGATGTGTCGGCGGGGCGCGAAGACCCGGAAATCCTGGAACTGGCGGCGGCGCGGCGCGTGCCGGTCTGCCTGATGCATATGCAGAAAGACCCGCAGACCATGCAGGAAGACCCGCGCTATGATGATGTCGTGGGCGAGGTGCGCGCGTTCCTGGCGGCGCGCGCCGAGCACGCGATGGCGCGCGGCGTCGCGCGCGCCGACATCCTGCTTGACCCCGGCATCGGTTTCGGCAAGACGACGGCGCACAACCTGGCGCTGATTAACAACCTGCGCGCATTCACCGGCCTCGGCTTTCCGCTGCTGCTGGGCGCCAGCCGCAAGCGTTTCATGGGCCAGTTCTGCCGCGCCGCCGACGCCGCCGCGCGCGTCGCCGCCGGCGTCGCCGTCACGGTGCTCGGCGCGCAGGCCGGCGTCGCGGTTTTCCGCGTCCACGATGTGTGGCAGCACCGCCAGGCGCTTGACCTGATGAACGCGCTGCAAGGCGAGGGCGCAGGCGGCGCCGCAGGCAATGGCAAGGGTGCGGGCAAAGGCGGCGGCAAAGGCGGCGGCGCAGGCGGCAACGAAGGCCGGGGCGCGGGCCGCAGCGCGGGCGCGGGCGCAAGCAATGGCGGCGGCGCAGGCCGCAACGCGGGCGAGGGCGGCGGCGCGGGCGAGGGCGGCGGCGCAAGCAAGGGCGGCGGCGCGGGCCGCAACGCAGGCCGGGGCGCGGCGCAATGAAAGTGCTGTCGGTCGCCGACCGCTTTGACAGCGTTCCCGAAGAGCGCGTGATTACCATCTCGCGCGTCAAGGACGCCTCGTGTTTGTACCGCTATTTCAAGAACCATCTGGAGCGCCCGAAGGACGAGGCGGCGTTTGTCAGCATTGAGACCGCCGTCGGCAGTTTTTTTCATTCGTGCGCCGAAGACTGGTTCAAGGCCATCGCCGCGCGCGGCGGCGCCATCGGCGACGACCGGCTGGATGTCGCCGGCCTGCTTCGCAAGTTTCAGTTGTCGTTTCAGTGGCAGGGGCGTTTGCGCGAGCCATACCGGATTGTGCGGCGCGGCGCCGTGTTTGACGACTTTGTTGCGCGCCTCGAGCGCATCGCCGCCAACTTCAACGAGTTCGTGGCGCAGCGCCTCGCCGGCAGCGAGGTGGCGGCGGTGGAGGGCGCGCTGCAAATCAGCACCGACGAGATGCTGATACGCGGGCGCTACGACCTGCTGTCGCGCGACGCCGGCGGGCGGCTGATGCTGTGGGACTGGAAGAGCGGGCGCATGCCGAAGCCCGAATACCACGACGACTTTCTGAACCAGAAAGTGCAACTGGGCATTTACGCGATATGGATGAGATACCGCTATGCCACGCCCGATGTGGAAGGCGCCGCGGTTTTCCTGCGCGACCGCCCGCAATGCCTGTCGGAAACTTTCACGCCCGACATTGAACGGATGGTGCTCGACTACCTCGCCGACAACCGCCGCCGCCTGAACCGCCTGAAACAATGGCCGCCGTCCCCCAACCCCCTGTGCGACTGGTGCGGCTGGAAACCAATGTGCCCGGCCTTCACCGGCGATTGAGGAGTTTGCACATTTGCTGTGTTGCCGGAGCCGCCGCGCCCGGTTTTTGACGGTGGCGTGATTTACTCTCCGCGCCGCGTTTGTCGTGTTTGCCGGATTTCGTCGTGCCCGGTCTTTTGCGGCCATGCCGCGTTTGCTGTGGCGGTTGTCGTTGGCGGGCCTTGTTTGCACGCCCGCGCCGCGCTTGCGTGCCGCCCGCGCCACCGCGCCCGGCCTTTGACGGCGGCGTGATTTACGGGCCGCGCCGCGCCGCGAGGCAGGCGG
>RKSI01000112.1 GCA_007570905.1 Gammaproteobacteria bacterium | reverse complement strand
CCTGCTGAACTTCCATGTCGCCGGCGGCAAAATCCTCCATGTAGAAGGCCGCGACGGCCCCTCCAACAAGGGCCGCCTGTGCGTCAAGGGGCGCTATGGTTTTGATTACATCCACAGCGACGAACGCCTGACGCGCCCGCTGATACGCGCCGAAGGCGCCGCCAAGACCGCCGCCATTGAAGAACTCAGCGCAAGAGACATCGCCGCGATGTTCCGCGAAGCCGACTGGGACGAGGCGCTCGACACCGCCGCCGCCGGCCTGCGGCGCATCCTGCAGCAGCACGGCCCCGGCGCCCTCGCCGGCTTCGGCTCGGCCAAAGGCTCCAACGAGGAAGCCTATTTGTTCCAGAAACTGGTGCGAACCGCATTCCGCACCAACAATGTGGACCACTGCACGCGGCTGTGTCATGCGTCGTCGGTGGCGGCGCTGCTGGAAGGCATCGGCTCCGGCGCGGTCTCCAACCAGGTCTGCGATGTCGCCGAGGCCGATGTCATCATCGTCATCGGCGCCAACCCCACCGAGAACCACCCGGTGGCGGCGACCTTCATCAAGAACGCCGCGCGCGCCGGCAAGACGCTGATTGTGATGGACCCGCGCCGCACCGAACTGGCGCGCCACGCCGATCACTTCCTGCAATTCAAGCCCGACACCGATGTCGCAATGCTGAACGCCGTCATGCACTCCATCGTGCAGCAGGGCCTGACCGACGACGACTTCATCGCCGGGCGCACCGAAGGGTTTGACGAACTGCGCCGCTCGCTTGAACAATACCCGCCGGAGAAAATGGCTGCGGTGTGCGGCATTCCGGCGCAGACGCTGCACGAGGTGGCGCGCGTGTATGCGGCGTCGCGCAACTCCATCATCTTCTGGGGCATGGGCATCTCGCAGCACATTCACGGCACCGACAACGCCCGCTGCCTGATTGCGATGGCGCTGATGACCGGCCAGATCGGGCGCCCCGGCACCGGCCTGCACCCGCTGCGCGGGCAGAACAATGTGCAGGGCGCCTCAGATGTCGGCCTGATTCCGATGGTGTTCCCCGACTACCAGCGCGTGGACAACGACGCGGCGCGGCGGCGTTTTGAGCGGCTGTGGGGCGCCGAACTCGACCCGGAGCCGGGCCTGACCGTGGTTGAAATCATGAACGCGGTAACCGACGGCAACCTGCGCGGCATGTACATCATGGGCGAGAACCCGGCGATGTCCGACCCCAACCTCGGCCACGCGCGCGCGGCGCTGGCGGCGCTTGAACACCTTGTGGTGCAGGACATCTTCATGACCGAGACCGCGCTGTTCGCCGATGTCATCCTGCCGGCGTCGGCGTTCCCGGAAAAGACCGGCACCTTCACCAACACCGACCGCCGCGTGCAACTGGGGCGCCAGGCCGTCGCGCCGCCGGGCGACGCGCGCCAGGATTTGTGGATTATCGGGCAGATGGCGAAGCGCCTCGGCCTTGACTGGAACTACGACGGCGCCGCCGATGTGTTCGCCGAGATGACCGCCGCGATGGACAGCATATCCGGCATTACATGGCGGCGGCTGGAGCGCGAGCATTCGGTCACCTACCCGTGCGAGCGCGAGGACGATCCGGGGCAGCCGGTTATCTTCCAGGACCGCTTCCCGACCGCCGACGGCCTGGGCCGGTTCGTGCCCGCCGCCTTCAGCCGCGCCGACGAACTTCCCGACGGCCAATACCCGTTCGTGTTCATCACCGGGCGCCAACTTGAACACTGGCACACCGGCGCGATGACGCGGCGCGCCAGCGTGCTGAACGAGATTGAGCCGGTCGCGGTCGCGTCGTTGCACCCGCAAGACCTCGGCGCCATCGGCGCCGCCGAAGGCGACCGCGTGCGCCTGACCTCGCGGCGCGGCGCGGTTGAATGCCTGGTGCGCGCCGACGACGGCCTGGTGCCGGGCCAGGTGTTCATGCCGTTCTGCTTCCGCGAAGCCGCCGCCAACCTGCTGACAAACGAGGCGCTCGACCCGTTCGGCAAGATACCGGAATTCAAGTTCTGCGCGCTGAAAGTCGAGAAGGCGGCTTAGGCGGGCGCGGGTTTCTTGCCTCTCCTTCCGCCGTCAGTGCAAGACTGCGCGGCCAGCATCGCAAACGCGCTCAACAAGACGCCTGAACAGGCGCAAGCCTTTTCCGCCTTTCCCGCCGTCAGCGCAAGACCGCGCGCACGGCGTCGCAGACACGCTCTATATCGCGCGCCGCCAGACCCGGGAAAATAGGCAGTGAAATCACTTCGCGCGCGGCGCGTTCGGCCTCGGGCAGCGCGCCTTTGGCGATGTTCAGGAAAGACAGCGCCGGCTGAAGGTGCAACGGGCGCGGATAATAAATGCCAAAGCCGATGCCGCGCTCGCGGAAAACGCGCGCAAGGCGCGGACGCGCGCGCGGCGGCACGCGCAATGTATAAAGGCCGAAAACATGCTCGCCGCCCTTTCTCGCGCGCGGCAGCACCACATCGGACAGGCCGCCAAGACCCTGCGCGTAAAGCCGCGCAACCTGCCGCCTTTG
>RKSI01000055.1 GCA_007570905.1 Gammaproteobacteria bacterium | reverse complement strand
GTCAACAACGAGGAGGCGGCGCGCGCGGTGCCGCGGATTGCCGAACGCCTCGCGGCGAAGAACATCGGCGCGCCGCTGGTCGGCGACTTTCACTTCAACGGCCACAAACTGCTGCGCCAACACCCCGAATGCGCCGAACACCTCGACAAACTCCGCATCAACCCGGGCAATGTCGGACGCGGCGCGCGGCGCGACCCGCAGTTCGCGCAGATGATTGAAAGCGCCTGCCGCTTCGCCAAACCGGTGCGCATCGGCGTCAACTGGGGCAGCCTCGACCAGGACCTTCTGAAACGCAAACTCGACGCCAACGCGGCGCTGCCGCAGCCGCATTCGCTCGAGGCCGTAACGCGCGCGGCGCTGATTGAGTCGGCGCTTGACAGCGCGCGCCGCGCCGAACAACTCGGCCTGGCGCACGACCAGATCGTGCTGTCGTGCAAACTAAGCGATGTGCGCGAACTCGTCCGCGTCTATCGCCGCCTCGCCGCGCTGTGCGATTATCCGCTGCACCTCGGTCTGACCGAGGCCGGCCTCGGCAGAAAGGGCGTCGTCGCGTCGGCGTCGGCGCTGGCGATACTGCTGCACGAAGGCGTCGGCGACACCATCCGCGTCTCGCTGACGCCGGCGCCGGGCGAAAACCGCACCGAGGAGGTGCTGGTTGCCCGCGAAATCCTGCAAAGCCTCGGCCTGCGCTCGTTCGCGCCGGCCATCACCGCCTGCCCCGGCTGCGGGCGCACCACCAGCGACTACTTCCGGCAACTGGCAGGCGACATACACGACTACCTCGAACGCAAGATGCCGGAATGGAAAGACAGGCACCGCGGCGTCGAGAACATGAAAGTCGCGGTGATGGGCTGCGTCGTCAACGGCCCCGGCGAAAGCAAGCAGGCCAACATCGGCATCAGCCTGCCGGGTTCGGGCGAACGCCCGGCGGCGCCGGTCTATATCGACGGCGAGCGCAGCACAACGCTGTCCGGCGACAACATCGCCGACGACTTCAAGCGCCTGATTGACGAATATGTCGCCGCGAATTACTGACCGCGCCGCCGGTTTCAACGCGGAGATACCGGCAAAACATCGTGTCTGAAACCGGCACCCCGGACAATCCGCTGCGGCAATCCCTGACCTGGGCGCTGATTGGGCAGGCTTACGCGCCGGTGTCCATACCGTCCAGTGGGTGGGGCGCGGTGGAGAGCGTGATATGGGATTACAAAACTTATCTGGAAAAATTGGGCCACAAGGTGGTCATCATCAACACAGACGACCGCAAAGATATTATTGACACAATCAACCGGTGCCGCCCCGATGTAGTTCATCTGCATCAACATCGTTTCGCCGATATTCTGGACAACATCCGCGTTCCGGTAAAGATCTTCACCAGCCATTCCGGATACACCATAAACAAACCGGTCACCTTGAGGTTTCTGCATGAACATCTCATTCAATACCTGAAAGACGGCTTGTTTGTTTTTGTCTTGTCTCCGGTCTGGAGGAAGATGTTTCTCGACTGCGGATACAACCCCGCCGAGGTCTTTGTCACGCCGAACGGCGCCGACCACCGCAGATTCAGGTTTCGCAAAACGCCGCTGCATGAAAACCGCAGTATCTATCTGGGGGTCATTTATGACAACAAAAGACAACACCTCTATCAGGCGATCGATTCCATTGATTTCGCCGGGCCTCATAGTGACGAAAAGTTCGACAAAGCGCGCAAAAACTATCTGGGGGAATGGACACGCGACGCTCTCTACGAACACTTGTCAGATTACGCCAACCTGGTCATCCTGAGCAAACACGAAGTCGGCGCCCCGCTCGTCGTCCTGGAGGCGCTGGTTTGCGGGCTGGGCGTGGTTGTCAGCACCGCCGCATCGGTCAATCTGGACACGAAACTGCCGTGGATTACCGTTATCCCGGACGAGAAAATAACCGATGTCGCCTGCGTTGAGTCCGAGATTGCGCGCAACCGCGAAATATCGCTGCGCCACCGAGAGCAGATACGCGAATACGGCATTGCAAATTTCTCGTGGGAGAAACTGGTGCCCCGCTACGCGAATTTGTGCCTGAAACTGCACGCCGAAAGAACTGCGCGGCAAACCTTCTCCGCCCGCTGCGCGGACACCCTCCGCAGGCTTTGGCATTTACTGCTGGTTTCGCCGTCTCTCTCCTTTTATGTGCCCCGCCATTTGATTTTTACATCGCTGCCCCGCAAAATCCGCCGCCTGTTCCGGCGGACAACCGCCTGAAACGCCGGACGGGATTCCGGGAAACCCGCCGGTCGCGGTGTAGCCGGTGGCTGGCGCCGACACCGCCGATGCTGAAAAACTGCCGCACAGGTTTCCAGACAGGCTGAAGCAGCCCGAATTGAATGCGGATTCTGATGACAAAAGACCGGCCGCAACTCACCAGTCGCCGTACAAATACTGAAGCAGCGCAATGCCCGCGGCGACCGCGGTCTCGACGCGCAAAATGCGCGGCCCCAGGCCGGTCGGTCTGAAACCGGCCTGCGCGGCGCGGCGGACTTCATCGTCGCTTAAACTGCCTTCCGGGCCGACCAGCAGGTGTGCGCGGCGCATCTGCCCGCGCGCCGTGTCCGGTATCGCGTCGGCGCCGGGGTGCAGCACGAACGCCGGTTCGCCTGCGGCGATGCACGGCAGCGCCGCCAGGTCAACCGGCTCGGTCAGTTGCGGCAGCGCGACCCTGCCGCATTGCTCGCATGCGCCGATGATGATGCCGCGCCAGTGGCGAAGGCGCGCGCCGCCGCGCAGCGGCGCGCTGCGCGATGTCACCAGCGGCTGAATGACGGAGACGCCCAGTTCGGTGGCCCTGCGGATGGAGGCGTCCATGTAGTCATTCTTGCACAGCGCCAGATAAAGGCGCACATCCAGCGCCGGCTCTGCGGACGGCGCCAGTTGGCTCTCGCAGCGGAGGGCGCCGGCGCGCCGCGACACCGATTCAACCCGGCACAGAAACTCGTCGCCGAGATGATTGAAGACGCGCACCGCGCCGCCCGCGCGCATCCGCAAAACATGCAGCAGGTGATGATGAACGCCGCCCGCGACCTCAAACACGGCGCCTGCGGCCAGGCGCTGTTCCAGATAGACGCGCGGCGCGCCCGCCGCCGCGCGCTCCGTTTCGGCGGCATCAGGACGGGCCGCGGATGCCCGCCGCGCAAGATGTCCGCTCAATAGCGGTAGTGGTCGGGCTTGTACGGGCCGTCCACCGGCACGCCGATGTAATCGGCCTGTTCGGCGGTCAGTTCCGTCAGTTTCGCGCCGACCTTGTCGAGGTGCAGGCGGGCGACCTCCTCGTCGAGTTTCTTCGGCAGGATATGGACGCCGCTGCCATATGCGCCGCCGTTTTGCCACAACTCAATCTGCGCCAGCACCTGGTTGGTGAAGGAGTTGGACATCACGAAACTGGGGTGGCCGGTGGCGCAGCCGAGGTTGACGAGCCGCCCTTCGGCCAGAAGAATCAGATGCTTGCCGTCGGCGAAGATGACATGGTCCACCTGCGGCTTGATGTTCTCCCAGCGGCAGTTCTTCTTCAGCGAGGCGACATCAATCTCGTTGTCAAAATGGCCGATGTTGCAGACTATCGCCTGGTCTTTCATGCGCTGCATCTGGTCGTACGAGATGACGCGGTAGTTGCCGGTCGCGGTTACGAAGATATCCGCGCTGTCGGCGACATCGTCGAGCGCCACCACGCGGTAGCCCTCCATGCACGCCTGCAGCGCGCAAATCGGGTCCACCTCGGTAACCAGAACGCTGCAACCCTGCGCCCGCAGCGACTGCGCGCAGCCCTTGCCGACATCGCCGTAGCCGCAGACAACCGCGGTCTTGCCGGCGATCATCACATCGGTGGCGCGCTTGATGCCGTCCAGCAGCGATTCACGGCAGCCGTAGATGTTGTCAAACTTGGACTTGGTGACCGAATCATTGACATTGAACGCCACCGTCTTCAGCAGGCCGCGGCGCTGCATCTCGTAAAGGCGCTTGACGCCGGTCGTGGTCTCCTCGGAAACCCCCTTGATGGACGCCAGCAACTCCGGCCTGCGCTCGCAGACAAAGCCGGTCAGGTCGCCGCCGTCGTCGAGCAACAGGTTGGGCGCCCAGCCGCCCGGCCCCTGCAGCGTCTGCTCTATGCACCACCAGTATTCCGACTCGCTCTCGCCCTTCCACGCGAACACCGGCACGCCGGCGGCGGCGATGGCCGCCGCCGCGTGGTCCTGGGTGGAAAAGATATTGCATGACGACCAGCGAACGCTCGCGCCCAGTTCAATCAGCGTCTCAATCAGCACCGCCGTCTGTATCGTCATATGCAGGCAGCCGGCGATGCGCGCGCCCTGCAGCGGCCTGGCGCCGGCGTGGCGCGCGCGCAGCGCCATCAGGCCCGGCATCTCGGTCTCGGCAATCGCAATCTCCTTGCGCCCCCACCCGGCGAGGGCGAGGTCGGCGACGCGGTGGTCTTCTTTCAGGTTTTCCACTGGCTGGTTCATGTTGTTCCCCCTTGTTGGTTGTTCGCGTGTTGGTTGTTCGCGCGCGCCTCACCGCACACGCTTTACAGCGGACGCATCACAGCGCGTCGCGCAACAGGTCTGCCTTGTCCGGGCGTTCCCATGAAAAATCCTCGTCGCGCCTGCCGAAATGCCCGAAGGCGGCGGTGCGCCGGTAAATCGGGCGCAGCAAATCCAGTCCGCGGATGATGCCCGCCGGGCGCAAATCAAAGTGCTCGCGCACCAACTTCTCAATGCGCGCGTTCTCGCCGGTGCCGAATGTCTCGACGCTGATTGAGGTCGGCTCGGCGACGCCGATGGCGTAGGAAATCTGCACCTCGCAGCGTTCGGCAAGCCCCGCCGCGACGATGTTCGCGGCAACATGGCGCGCGGCGTAGGCCGCCGAGCGGTCCACCTTGGACGGGTCCTTGCCGGAAAAGGCGCCGCCGCCGTGACGCGCCATGCCGCCGTAGGTGTCCACGATGATCTTGCGCCCGGTCAGCCCGCAGTCGCCGTCCGGCCCGCCGATAACGAATTTCCCTGTCGGGTTGATGTAATAGCGGGTCGCGGATGAAAGCCACTGCTTCGGCAGCACCGGATTGACAATCGTCTCCATCACCGCCTCCTTGATTTCGGGCTGCTGCACGCCATCGTCGTGCTGCGTCGAGAACACCACCGCGTCAATACCGACGGGGCGGCCATCTTTGTAACGGAAAGTCACTTGACTCTTGGCGTCCGGGCGCAGCCACTTGATGCCGCCGTTTTTGCGTAC
>RKSI01000041.1 GCA_007570905.1 Gammaproteobacteria bacterium | reverse complement strand
CGAATCCCCGAGGTCGCGGCACACACTCGCCTCGCGCCGTTTTTTCAACGCACCGCCCGCGGGTCCGAATCGGACGGCGGCACCATCGCGGAGCGGCACTTCCCCGGCGGCACGTGCAAAATCGTCGGCGTCGGCGACCGCTCCGCGCTGGTGAGCGACCCAATCCGCATCGCGTTCATCGACGAAATCAACCTCATGGCCGGAATCGACGTGGTCGGCATGACGAACGACCGCATGTCCACCTTCCCCGACCGCCGCCGTTTCATCGCCAGCAGCCCGGGCGATTTCGGCGTCTGCGCCATCACGGCCGAATTCCTCCGCGGCGACCAGCGCGAGTGGCACGCGGCCTGCCCGGACTGCGGCGCCGAGCAGCCGCTCGAATGGCAGCGCGTCCAGTTCGACCCGCGCGACCCGGACAGCGCGCGATACGAATGCGCCGAATGCGCGTCCATGTGGAGCGACGACGACCTGCACGCCGCCAACCGCGCCGGCCGATATGTCGCGGCGAAAGAATTTAATGGCGTCGCGTCGTTCTCGCTGAACGCGCTGGCGAACCCAATGCTCTCCCTATCGCACCTCGCCCGCGAGTGGATAGACGCGTACGAGCACATGGAGCAGACCGGTGATTTGCTGAAGCTGAAAACATTCACGCGCAGCCGCATGGCACTGCCGTGGAAAGACAAAAACCGCCGACTTGACGCGACGGAAATTCAACGCGCCTGCGCGATCCGATACCCGCCGGACTGCGCGCCGCCCGGCGTGCTGGCCGCGGTCGTCGCGGCCGACGTGCAGGATGACCGGCTGGAAGCCGAGGTGGTCGGCTGGGGACTGGTGCCGGTCGAACACGACGACCTGAAGATGCGGCGCGCGCTGCGCGACCCGCCGCCGAGCGCCAGCAACGAACCGCGCTGGACGCTGCGGCGCTTCGGCCTCGGCTACCACGTCTTCCTCGGCGACCCGTCGGCGCCCGACGTGTGGGCGCGACTCAACGCGCTATACGATGAGCCCATCGCGCTCACCACCGGCAGCGCGCCGGTCGCCATCCGGCCGAGCATTATGTTCGTCGACTCCGGCGGCCACTACACCGACCGCGTGCGCGACTTCGTCGCCGGCCGCGGGCCGCAGCGCGAGAACATCTTCCCGGTCAAGGGCGCGAACACCAACGACGCGCCGCTGGTGCGCGCCAGCCGCAGCCGCGACATGCTGGAGCGATACCAAAACACGCTCATATTCATCGGCACATTCGGCGCGAAAGAAATCGTCTACCGTCACCTCGCCGCCAGCCGCCACCTGCCGACGCCGACGAAACTGTACGTCTACCCGCGCGGCGGCCGGCTCGGCTATATCGACAAATACTTCGACGGCCTGACGGCCGAGGAGAAAGTTAACCGCCGCGACCGCAACGGTCAGGTGCGCGCCGCGTGGGTGTGCGCCGACGGCCGCTCCAACGAACCGCTCGACCTGGCGGTCTACGCGCTGGCCGCCATCCGCCACCTGGGCGGCACCGACTACCTGCTGCGCCGCCGGAAGATTATCGCGCAACGCATCGCCGCCGCGGCGGGCGCGCGATGAAAACATTCGCCGACCTGTTCGCCGGCATCGGCGGTTTTCATTATGCCGCGCGCGCCGCCGGGCTGACGCTCGCGTACGCGGTGGAGCATGACGCCGCGGCGCGAAAGAACTACCGCGCCAACCACGGTGTCTGTCCGCTCGGCGACATCACGACGCTGGACGCGACCGCGCTGCCGCGCGCCGACATCATCTGCGCCGGCTTCCCGTGCCAACCGTTCAGCTACACCGGGGCGCGCTGCGGGCGCGCCGACCCGCGCGGAAATTTGTTTGACGACATCATGCGCATCGCCGACGCGACCGGCGCGCCGGCGCTGGCGCTGGAGAATGTTCCCGGACTGCTGGACATCGATGGCGGCGCGGTGTGGCGACATGTCCTCGTGTCGCTTCAGCGGCGCGGCTACACGGTCGCCCACCGCGTCGTCGACGCGCGCGACCTCGGCCTGCCGCAGGCTCGCCGCCGACTGCTGATTGCCGCGACAAAAAAACCGTTCGACGAATTCCTGTGGCCACAAAAAAAACCGATGGCGAGCGTCGCGGACGTGCTGGAGAAATTCCCTCACCCGCGGCATAGACGCCCGCTGGTTCGTTGCGGCCTAAAACGCCAACTTGTTGTTGCGGCAAAGCAAAAAATCATCGCCCCGCCGGCCGACCCGTCGGTGCCGCAGTTTTGGTCGTGGTCGTACAACCATGACAGAGTGACGGTCGGCGACTACGCGCTGACTCTGCGCGCCAGTAGTGGGTTGTTTTATCACCAAGCCCGCGACAGCCGCGGCCTGCGCAACCTCACGCCACGCGAGCGCCTGCGCCTGCAGGGCTTCCCGGACGCTCACCGCATCACCGGCACCGACCGCGCCACCGCGCGGCAGGCCGGCAACGCCATCCCGGTGCCGATGGCGGCCGCGCTTATCGACGGCATCCTGCGCGTCTACGATTCCGCGCCACCATGACGGCC
>RKSI01000113.1 GCA_007570905.1 Gammaproteobacteria bacterium | reverse complement strand
GAGGGGTGCGCGCGTTTTTATGCGCTGCTCGGTTACGAGACCGAATGGCGGCCCGACGACGACAACCTCTACCTGACTTCCGGCGCCGACAACCTCGCGTTGCACCGGGCGGCGGACGCGCGCGCCGGCGGCGCACTCGACCACATCGGCATCCTGCTGCGCCGCGCCGGCGATGTGGACGCCTGGCACCGTTTTCTGTCCGGACACGGCGTCGCCATAGAGGCGCCGCCGAAAACGCACCGCGACGGCGCGCGCAGTTTCTACTGCCGCGACCCGGCGGGCAACCGCGTGCAGTTGATTTACCATCCGCCGATTGCCGGCGTCTGACATCCCAGCGCCCCCGCGATGACCATCTTCGATGACGCGATGGCGGCTTTCGACCGCGACCACCTGTGGCACCCGTACAGCGCGATGCGCGGCGGCGGCGGCGCGGCGGCGGTGGTCGCGGCGCGCGGCGTGCACCTGGAACTGGCCGACGGCAGGCAACTGGTGGACGGCATGTCGTCGTGGTGGGCGGCGATACACGGCTACAACCACCCGGTGCTGAACGAGGCGCTGCAACGCCAACTCGCGCAAATGGCGCATGTCATGTTCGGCGGCCTGACGCACCCCGCCGCCGTCGGACTGGGGCGGCGGCTGTGCGCGTTGCTGCCGGACGGCCTTGACCGGATATTCTTCTGCGATTCCGGCTCGGTGTCGGTCGAGGTCGCCGTCAAGATGGCGCTGCAATACTGGCGCGCGAAGGGCAAGCCTGGCAAGACGCGGCTGCTGGCGCTGCGCCACGCCTACCACGGCGACACCTTCGCGGCGATGTCGGTGTGCGACCCGGACGCCGGCATGCACCGCCTGTTCCGCGGCACGCTGCGCGAACAACTCTTTGTGCGCGCGCCGCGCTGCGGCGGCGGCTGCGACATATGGGCCGTGGCCGAACTGGAACGCATGCTCAAAGAGCACGCACGCGAGACCGCCGCGCTGATACTCGAGCCGGTCGTGCAGGGCGCCGGCGGCATGAGAATATACAACGCCGCTTATCTGCGCCACGCGCGCGAACTGTGCGAGCGCCACGGCGTGCTGCTGATCTTCGACGAAATAGCGACCGGCTTCGGCAGAACCGGGCGAATGTTCGCGCTGGAGCACGCGGGTGTCGCTCCCGACATCCTGTGCATCGGCAAGGCGCTGACCGGCGGCTATATGAGCCTCGCGGCGACGGTCGCGCACGGCGAAATCAGCGGCACGCTCGACGGCGGCGAACCGGGCGTGTTGATGCACGGCCCGACTTTCATGGCCAACCCGCTGGCCTGCGCGGTGGCCTGCGCCAGCCTCGACCTGCTGGCGCGCGGCGACTGGCGCGCGCGCGTCGCGCACATTGAAAGCCGCCTCGCCGAAGAACTGGCGCCGTGCCGCGCATCAACGAGTACATCAATGGGCGTGCGCGATGTGCGCGTCAAGGGCGCCATCGGCGTCGTTGAACTGGAGCGGGAGGTGAATGTCGCCGCGCTGTGCCGCGCCTTCATTGAACAAGGCGTGTGGATACGCCCGTTCCGCAACCTGATTTACCTGATGCCGCCCTACATCATCGGCGACGCCGAACTGTCGCAACTGACCGCAGCCGTGCGCCGCGCCGTGGCCGCGCCGCGCGGCGGGCTATAATCAACCGATGGGGAGCATTGAAATCCGCGTCAACGGCGCGGCGCGCGAGATGCCGGACGGCGCCACGCTCGCCGCGCTGGTCGAGGCGCTGGCGGCGGGGCGCAAAATTGCGGTCGAGGTCAACGGCGGCGTGGTGCCGCGCGCCGAGCACGCCGCGTTCCGGCTGTCGGCTGGCGACCGGGTCGAGATTATTGAAGCCATCGGCGGCGGCTGACCGCGGATGACGGCCCGCGGATGACAACAAAAGCCACCGCCAGGCGCGATAAGCCGCTGGCCTTCGCCGGCAGGACCTGGCGCTCGCGCCTGCTGCTCGGCACCGGCAAATACCGCGACCCGGAGCAGACCCGCGAGGCCGTTGAAAACTCCGGCTGCGAAATCGTGACCGTCGCCATCCGCCGCACGAACATCGGACAGAAGACCGGCCAGAGCAGCGGTGAACCGAACCTGCTCGACATCCTGCCGCCGCAGCGCTACACCATCCTGCCGAACACCGCGGGTTGTTACAGCGCCGACGACGCGGTGCGCACCTGCCGCCTTGCGCGCGAACTGCTGGACGGCGCGCGACTGGTCAAACTGGAGGTGCTGGGCGACGAGAAAACGCTGCTGCCGGATGTGCGCGAGACGCTGAAAGCCGCCGACATATTAATCGCCGACAACTTCGATGTGATGGTGTACACCAACGACGACCCCGTCGCCGCGCGCGCCTTTGAAGACGCCGGCTGCGTCGCGGTGATGCCGCTGGCGGCGCCCATCGGCTCCGGCCTCGGCATTCGCAACCCGCTTAACATAGCGACCATCGTCGACAACGCATCGGTGCCGATTATCGTGGACGCCGGCGTCGGCACCGCGTCCGACGCGGCGATTGCGATGGAACTCGGCTGCGACGGCGTGCTGATGAACACCGCCATCGCCGAAGCCGGCGACCCGCCGCTGATGGCGACGGCGATGAAACAGGCGGTCGAGGCCGGGCGCCGCGCGTGGCTTGCCGGGCGCATGCCGCGGCGGCGTCATGCGGCGGCGTCGTCGCCCGGCGAGCGCCTGTTTTTCTGACCGCCGGCTTTTGATGGCGGCGATGAACCGCGACCGCGCCGAAGCGCCCGCGCGGCGCCCGGTCAGAAGTTATGTGCTGCGCGAGGGGCGCCTGACGCCGGCGCAGCGCAACGCGCTGGAAAAACACTGGCCGCGTTTCGGCATAGAGCCGCCGCCTGGCGCGCTCGACCTCGCCGGCGTCTTCGGGCGCGACGCCGCCGTCGTGATGGAGATCGGTTTCGGCAACGGCGAGGTGCTGGCGGCGATGGCCGCCGCGGACCCCGCCACCGACTTTCTCGGACTTGAAGTGTGGCGCCCCGGCATCGGCGCGCTGCTGCAAAAGGCCGCCGCCGAAGAACTGTCCAACCTGCGCATCATTCGCGGCGACGCGGCGGCGGTGGTCAGCCGCAATCTGGCCGGCGCCGGCCTCGACCGCGTGATGATATTGTTTCCCGACCCGTGGCCGAAAAGACGCCACCACAAGCGCCGCCTGGTGCAGCCCGCGTTCATCGGCGCACTGGCGCAAACGCTGCGCGACGGCGGACACCTGCACCTTGCGACCGACTGGCCGCCATATGCGCGGGCGATGCGCGACGCCGTCGCCGCCGCCGGCCTGTTCACGGCGGCGGCGACCGAACGACCGGCGTGGCGCCCGCTGTCGCGCTTCGAGCGGCGCGCGCGCGCGCAGGGGCGGCGCGTGTTTAATCTGCTGTATGAGGCGGGTTCGGCTGGCCGGCGATGATGCCGAGCAGCGTGTTCGGCGTGCGCCGGCTCTTTTGCAGCAGGCAGCCGGAGAAGTTGCCGGCGCCGCAGCCCTCCACCGGGCACTCGCTGTCGCCCTGCTCGTGCAGCGCGTGCCAGGCGTATTCAAGCGCGTCGTCGCGGTTTCTGAAAAAGTGGTCGGCCCATTCGGGGCTGGCGAAGCCGCTGCGCTTGAAGGTGTCCATCACCGGCGTCGGCACGCGCGTGAACAGGAATTCAATGTGCAGGCCGACGAGGTCGCGCGCCAGTTGGTGCAGCATCTCCTCGCCGGTCGCGTCAATCTCGTTCATTGCGACCGCGTCCACGATGATGAAGCGCAATTCCGGGTGGCTGGCGACGCGCTCGAGTATCTGCGCCTGGAAATAACCGGTGTTGGCGAAGAACAGCGGCCCGCCGAAGCGCACAATCGCGATTTTCGGGCACACTTTCAGGATGTTGACGAAGGCGTCGCGCAGCGTGCCGTCGGGGTGGCGCGCAAGAATCGATATGGTCGGGCGCATTGTCCGGTACACATACAGCCCGAGCGACAGCAGCACGCCGGTGAGGATGCCGTTTTCAAGGTGCGGCGCGTAAAACAGCGTCACCGCGAAGGTAATCAGCGCGACGACGGCGTCGTGCCTTTGCACGCGCCACATGTTCCTGAGCGGCTTGACGCGCACAAGGCCGGCGACGGCGAGGATGATGACCGCCGCCAGCGTCGGCTGCGGCAGGTGGTAGAACAACGGCGTCAGGAACAGCAGCGTCAGCCCGACCAGCGCCGCCGTGATGATGGACGAGAAGCCCGTCACCGCCTTCGCCTCGAAGTTGACCGCCGAGCGCGAGAACGAACCCGACACGGCGTAGCCCTGAAAGGCGCTGGCGGCTATGTTGGACAGCCCCTGCCCGATGAGTTCCTGGTCGGCGTCGAGGCGCTGGCGGGTGCTCGCCGCCATCGCCTTGGCGATGGAGATGGCCTCCATGAAGCCAATCAGCGCGATGGCGATCGCGACTCCCGACAGTTGCTGCACCGCGGCCAGGCTGAAGGTCGGCATCTCAAACGACGGCAGGCCCTGCGGCACGACGCCGACGACGCCGCCGCCGCGCGCCTCGAAGCCGAAGTGCCATGAAATCAGCGTCGCCGCGACGACGCCGACCAGCACATTCGGCACCTTCGGCCAGTACCTTTTCAGCGCCGCCATCAGCGCCAGCGAGAACACCGCGATGGCGAAAGTCGGCCAGTGCATCTGCTGGACGCCCGTCACCAGCGCCTCCCACACCATCTCGTAATGGTGTTCGCTCCTGTCCACGCTGACGCCGAATATCTTGCCGAGTTGCGAGGTGGCGATGATGATGGCGGCGGCGTTGGTGAAGCCGACGACGACCGGGTGCGACAGAAAATCCACCATCATGCCGAGGCGCACGAAGCCGAGCGTCAACTGCACCAGGCCGACCATCAACGCCAGCAGCACCGCGTAGGCGAAATAGCCGCCGCTGCCGCTCGCCGCCAGCGGTTCAATGGCCGTCGCCGTCAGCAGCGACACGACCGCGACCGGCCCGGTCGCAAGTTGGCGCGAGGAGCCGAACAGCGCGGCGATTGCGACCGGCAAAAACGATGCATACAGGCCGTAGTACGGAGGCAGCCCAGCCAACTGGGCGTAGGCCATGGATTGGGGAATCAGGACGAGGGCGACGGTGATGCCGGCGACGATGTCGGCCTTGACGACCGCGCCGTCGCGCCACTCGCCGGCCCACACGGTGAAAGGCGTGATGTTCCGGTAAAAACCAAAAAGCGTTTTTTTGAGTTCTTTCGGAAGCAAGGTCTCGCCGCTGGATGAATATGTATGATAACACAGTTGGCGCG
>RKSI01000018.1 GCA_007570905.1 Gammaproteobacteria bacterium | reverse complement strand
TCGAGACCGCGGGCCTGACGGCGGGCTAGACCATGAACGCCGTCAGCGCACAACGGCGCGGACGGCGTCGCAAACGCGCTCGACATCGCGCGCGGCCAGTCCCGGAAAAATCGGCAGCGAAATGACTTCGCGCGCCGCGCGCTCGGCCTCGGGCAGTGCGCCCCTGGCGATGTTCAGAAACGACAGCGCCGGCTGCAGATGCAGCGGGCGCGGGTAGTAAATGCCGAAGCCGATGCCCCGCTCCCGGAAAACGCGCGCCAGGCGCGGACGCGCGCGCGGCGGCACACGCAATGTGTAGAGGCAGAAGACATGCTCGCCGCCCTTTCTCGCGCGCGGCAGCGCCACATCGGACAGGCCGCCAAGACCCTGCGCGTACAGCCGCGCAACCCGCCGCCTTTGCCGGATGGCCTTTTTCACATCGGCCAGTTTGGCCAGCAACAGCGCGGCCTGCACTTCGTCCAGACGGCTGTTGACGCCGATTTCCCTGTGGCGAAACGGCGCGTCCTGCCCGCTTTGGGCCAGACGCCGCGCGCGGCGCGTCCACGCCGGGCGGCGCGCGACCATCAGGCCGCCGTCGCCGTAACCGCCGAGCACCTTGGTCGGATAGAAACTGAAGGCGCCGGCGTCGCCGTGCGTACTGGCGTATTGTCCGGCCCACGACGCGCCGAAAGCCTGCGCCGCGTCCTCTACAACCGCCAGTCGGCGCGCGCCCGCGCCGCGCGCGATCTTCATCAGCGCAGTCATGTCCGCCGGGCAGCCGTACAGATGCACCGGCAGCAGCGCGCGCGTCCTGCGGGTTACGGCGGCGGCGGCGGCCTCCGGGTTCAGCGTGAAATAATCCGGCTCGATGTCGGCGAACACCGGCGTCGCGCCGACCCGGCAGATGGCGCCCGCCGAGGCGAAGAAACTCCACGGCGTCGTCACCACCTCGTCGCCCGCGCCGATATTCGCGGCGCGCAGCGCGAGCACCAGCGCGTCGGTGCCGCTGGCCAGCGCCAGCGCCGACTTCGCGCGCAGGAAACGCGCCGCCTCTTTCTCGAACCGCGCGACGCGCGGCCCGAGAATAAAGCAGCCGCTGCCGCCGATCTCGCGCAGCGCGGCCAGCCACGCCTTGCCGTAACGCCGAAAGTCGGCGGCGGCATCGAGAAACGGAACGGGTTCGGTCTTTTGCGGCATTGGCCGGGCGCTCATCGGCCCCGCCGCACGCGCGCGCGCCGCGTGGCTTCGATCGAGCGCGACACCCGCAGCGCCAGTTTCAGGATGTTTCTGCCGTCCTCCGCCGTGACTCTTGGGCGGGCGCGCCCGGCGGCCACATCCGCAAAGTGCGAAAGTTCCGCCTCAAGCGGCGGCGGCGCGTCCGGCTTTTCTATCGTTTGCGCGACAAAGGCGCGCGGCTGGGCGGCGGGGTCGGGCGGCGGCACCCGTTGCAGCGCCTGCGCCTGGAAGTCGAGCCGGAAATACCCCTGGCGCTCGCAGAAGACATGCATGTTGCGCTTGTCCTTCAGCGCGACGCGGCTGGCCGTGATGCTGGCGGCGGCGCCGCCGTCGTAAGCGAAGCGCGCGCTGACCATGTCCACCTTGTCTCTGAACACCGGCGCGCCGATGGCCGTCACCGCGCGCGGCTGTTCGGCGAAAATCGCCAGCAGCAGGTCGAGGTCGTGAATCAGCAAATCGCAGACGACATCGGTGTCGCGCGCGCGCCCGGAGAACCTTCCGAGGCGGGCGCTCTCTACAAAAACCGGCGAATCCACGCTCTCCAGCAGCGCCTCTACAGCCGAGTTGAAACGCTCGACATGGCCAATCAGCACCGGTGCGCCGCTTTTGCCGGCGGCGCGGATGATGCGCGTCGCGTCGCGCAGATCGAGCGCAATCGGCTTTTCTATCAGCACCGGAATCCCGGCCCGGATGTAGGGCAGCGTCACCTCGGCGTGGCTGCGGCTGGGCGTCGTGATGCTGACGGCGTCCACCTGGCCCAGCAGCGCGTCGGGCCGCTGCCAGGCTTTCGCGCCGGTCTGCGCCGCCAGTTTCCGCGCCGCCGCCGCGTCGGTGTCGGCAATGCCGGCCAGGTCAACGGCCTTCATGCCGGCATAAACCCGCGCATGGCGCGTCCCGAAATACCCCGCGCCGACAACGCCGACCTTCAAGCGCGTTCCGTTCATGGATTTCTCTTGTATCATTGGCAATACGGCATGGCAAGGCAAGCGACAACCGGGTCGTCCGCCCGCGCCGGCACTCGAGAAAGTCGTCCGGTTCCGCTGCGACGAACGCCTTCTACGGAGCGATGGCCGATCGGCTGAAGGCGCGCGCCCGGAAAGCGCGTATATGGGTATTCCCCGTATCGAGGGCTCGAATCCCTCTCTCTCCGCCATTTTACGACAGCGGCAGAAGGAACTGACCATGAACAAAGAAGAAGGCGCTTTCTCATTCGCCTGACCCGGCGCCCTGGGCACATGAAAGGCAAGACGCAAAAGCAAGCCGTTATCTATCAGGCAAAAAGCGGGAAAATCGAGTTCCGCGGGGACTTTGGGCGCGAC
>RKSI01000143.1 GCA_007570905.1 Gammaproteobacteria bacterium | reverse complement strand
ATTTCATCGGCGCCGGTCGCGCGCGCGGCGGAAAAGGTCAGGTCCACGACCGACACATTGATGGTCGGCACCCGCACCGCGTAGCCGTGAAGTTTGCCGGCCAGTTGCGGCAACACCAGCCCGACCGCCTTCGCCGCGCCGGTCTTCGTCGGCACCATGGACATCGTCGCCGAGCGCGCGCGCCGGATGTCCTTGTGAAACGAGTCAATCAGCACCTGGTCGTTGGTGTATGAATGTATCGTCGTAATCAGGCCGCACTCCATGCCGACGGCCTCGTGCAGCACCTTCGCCACCGGCGCGAGGCAGTTGGTGGTGCACGACGCGTTTGAGACGACGGCGTGTTCGGGTTTCAGTATCGCGTCGTTGACGCCGACGACGATGGTCGCGTCCACATCATCGCCGCCCGGCGCCGAAATCAGCACCTTGCGCGCGCCCGATTGCAGATGCAGCGCGGCCTGCGCGCGGTCGCGGAACTTGCCGGTGCATTCGCAGACCACATCCACGCCGAGTTCGCCCCACGGCAGTTTCGCCGGGTCGCGTTCGGAAAAAAACCGGATGGAATCGCCGTTGACGCTGAAGCGGTCGCCGTCGGCGCGCAGGTCGGCGTTGAAGCGCCCGTGCGTGGTGTCGTAGCGCGTCAGGTGCAGCGCGTTTTCCATGCTCGTCGTGGCGTTGATGGCGACGACCCTGGCGCCGCCGCCGGCGTGGTTTTCATACAGCGCGCGCAGAATGCCGCGGCCAATGCGCCCATAACCGTTGATGGCGATTTTGACCGTCATCCGGCGCCTCCCGCAGGCGCGCCGCGCCCGGCCAGCGCCGCCGCCGCGCGCCGGATGTTTTCCGGGGTGAAGCCGAAGTGCTCAAACACCTCGCCGCCGGGCGCCGATGCGCCGAATTCCTCGATGCCGACGACGCCGCCGTCCAGCCCGACATAGCGCCGCCACCAGTCGCCGCAGCCGGCCTCCACCGCAAGCCGCGGCACGCCCGCGGGCAGCACGCACTCGCGGTAGTCGCGCGGCTGGCGCTCAAAGCATTCGGCGCACGGCATCGAGACGACGCGCGCGCGGCGGCCTTCGCCGTGCAGCAAATCGCGCGCCCGCAGCGCCAGCGAGACTTCAGAACCGGTGGCGATAATGACGACTTCGGCGGCGCCGTCGCAATCGCGCAGCACATAGCCGCCGCGTTCCATGCCGGCGATTTGTTCGTCGTCGCGCTCGATGTGCGGCAGCGTCTGGCGCGAGAACACCAGCGCGCTCGGCCCCGGCGCCTCAATCGCCGCGCGCCACGCCGCCGCCGACTCGACCGCATCGCACGGGCGCCATACATCAAGGCCCGGTATCAGCCGCAGCGCCGTCAGGTGCTCGACGGGCTGGTGCGTCGGCCCGTCCTCGCCGAGGCCGACCGAGTCGTGGGTGTAGATGAAGAGCACGCGCTGTTTCATCAGCGCGGCCATGCGCACGGCGTTGCGCGCGTAATCGGAAAATGTCAGGAAGGTGGCGGCGTACGGTATCAGCCCGCCGTGCAGCGCGAGGCCCGACGCAACCGCCGACATCGCAAACTCGCGCACGCCGAAGTAGATGTAGTTGCCGTCGCCGCCGGCGGCGGTTACCGGCCTGCTGCCCGGCCACAGCGTGCCGTTGGAGCCTGCGAGGTCGGCGGAGCCGCCGATTAGTTCCGGCAGTTGTTCGCTGAACGCGGCCAGCGTGTTCTGCGACGCCTTGCGCGTCGCCGTGTCTTCGGCGGCGGCGGCGGCGGCGGCGGTGAACGCGCGCGCATGCGTGTCCCAGTCGTCCGGCAAACGCCCTTCGGCGCAGCGTTCAAACTCGCGCGCAAGGCCGGGGTGCGCGCGCCGGTATTCTTCAAGCGCGGCGCGCCATTCGCGTTCCAGCGCGGCGCCGCGTTGGCGCGCGTCCCAGCCGCGGTAGATGTCGTCGGGCACCTCAAACGGCGGGTGCGGCCAGCCGAGCGTGTCGCGCGCGCGCGCGACCTCGTCGTCGCCGAGCGGCGCGCCGTGGCAGGATTCGGTGCCCTGCTTGCCGGGCGCGCCGTATCCGATGACGGTCTTGCAGCAAATCAGACTCGGGCGCGCGGTTTCGGCGCGCGCGCGTTCAATCGCGCCGCGCACGGCGTCGGCGTCGTGGCCGTCCACATCGCGCTCGACATGCCAGTTGTACGCCTCAAAACGCCGCGGCGTGTCATCGGTGAACCAGCCCTCAACCGGGCCGTCTATGGAGATGCCGTTGTCGTCGTAAAACACCGTCAGTTTACCGAGGCGCTGGGTGCCGGCCAGCGAGCAGGCCTCGTGCGAGACGCCCTCCATCAGGCAGCCGTCGCCGGTGAATACATATGTGTAATGGTTGACCAGGGCGAAGTCGTCGCGGTTGAAACGCCGCGCGAGGACGCGCTCGGCCAGCGCCATGCCGACCGCGTTGGCCAGCCCCTGGCCGAGCGGGCCGGTGGTGGTCTCAATGCCGAGCGCCGGGTCGTATTCGGGGTGCCCCGGCGTTTTGGAATGCAACTGGCGAAAGCGTTTCAGTTCATCAAGCGGCATCGGATAACCGCACAGGTGCAGCAGCGAGTACAGCAGCATCGAGCCGTGGCCGTTTGACAGCACAAAGCGGTCGCGGTCAAACCACAGCGGGTTGGCGGGGTTGTGTTTCAGGTAGTCGTTCCACAGCACCTCGGCGATGTCGGCCATGCCCATCGGCATACCGGGGTGGCCGGAGCGCGCGCGCTGCACCGCGTCCATGCTGAGCGCGCGGATGGCGTTGGCAAGTTGCCTGCGCGACGGCGCGCTGGACGGCCGGGGCGGCATCACGGCGCCCCGGCACGGCGCAAAAGGGGCCGCGCAGCGGGGATGGTTCGGCGCGGCGCGGTCAATGCGCCGCCTCCGCGCCGCCGCCGGGAGGGGTGAAGCGGGCGGCGCCGCTCATGCCGATAACGAGGCGGTTGTCGGCGTTGAGTATCCGCGCGACGGCGGCGAGGCTTTTGTCAACCGGGTCGGCCTCCGGCGCCAGGTGCTTGAGGCGCGCGCGGTAGTCGCGCCCGGCGATGCGGACATCAAACTCGTCGCCGATGGACAGCCATTGCAGCCACGCCCACGGCAGCAACAGATGGAATTGCAGCGCCGTGTCTTCGGCAATCTCGACGACCGGCTTGTGCGCCGCGACCTCTTCGTGCTCGGCGGCGAACACCTTGACGACGCGCGCATTGAAGGGCGCGGTGATCGCGCAATACTTGACGCGCTCGCGCATCCGGTTCAGCGCGGCCAGCGCCGCCTCGGACTGCAACGCCGCCATTTCCACCTGCTCTTCGGTAATCTCGCGGCTCTCATATTCGCGTTTCCTGGTCTTGTGGCCGAGTTTGGCGAGTTGGAAGGCGATGCGCGCCTCTTCCAGCGACGCGCGCTCGACCGAGCAGTCAAACTCGACCAGCATGTCGCCCTGCCGGTAGCGCTCCCCTTCCCTCGCGTGCAGCGCCGACACCGCCGCGTCCATGCGCGCGCCGAGGCGCACGCGGCGCGCGGCGGCGACAATGCCGCTGCGCTGCCACGCCAGCGGCGCGGCCTGCGTGGTTTCGGCGGGCATCGTGGTTTCGGCGCGCGGCGCTGGTTCGGAAGACGGCATGTCAGTTGTCGGCGCTGTTTCAGTGCGCGGTGTTTCAGCGGATGGCGTCGTGTCAGTTGCCGGCGTTGTTTCGGCTGCCGGCGGCGTTGCAGTTATCGGCGCGGCTTTGGCGGACGGCGCGGTCGCGGTGGACGGCATTGCGGTTTGCGCCGGCGCGCCGCCCCACGCCGCCAGCATCAGCGCGGCGGCGCAATGCGCCGCAAACTTCGCGGACGGCGTCATTCCGGTATCCTGACCGCGAAAAAGCGCGATTGTTCGCCGCGCACGACCAACAGCGTCGCAAACCGGCCCTTCGGCAGAGACTCGATGATGCCGGCCAGTTCCTCGGCTGTGTCAAAGCGCTCGTTGTTCATCATCACCAGCACATCGTCGGCGGCGATGCCGGCTTCGCGCGCGGCGCCGGGGCCTGCGTCCTCAACCAGCAGGCCGCCGCCTTCCAGCCCCGGGCGCTCGCGTTCGCTGACCGTCAACTTGCGAAGTTGCAGGCCCAGCACCCGCTTGCCGCCGCCGCGCGGCGCGGCCTCGGCGAAACTGCCGGGGCGTTCGGGCAGTTCGCCGACGACCACCGGCAGCCGGATGCGCTTGCCGCCGCGCATAATCTCCACCTCGACCTCGCTGCCCGCCGGCGTCCGCCCGACCAGCGGCGTCAGCGACGACGACATGCCGACCTCCTTGCCGTCAAAGCGCAGCACCACATCGCCGGCCTCAAAGCCGGCTTCTTCCGCCGGGCTGCCGCCGATAACGCGCGACACCAGCGCGCCGGTCGGCTTGTCAAGGCCGAACGACTCGGACAGCCCGCGCGTCACCTCCTGGATGTACACGCCGAGCCAGCCGCGCGACACCGCGCCCTTGTCTTTTAACTGGCCGACGACATCCGCGACCAGGTCTATCGGCACCGCGAACGACAGGCCGCTGAAACTGCCGGTGCGGGTGTATATCTGCGAATTGACGCCGACGACCTCGCCCTTGAGATTGAACAGCGGCCCGCCCGAATTGCCGGGGTTGATGGCGACATCGGTCTGGATGAACGGCACATAGTGGCCGAACGGCAGGCTGCGACCCTTGGCGCTGACGATGCCGGCGGTGACCGAATGCTCAAAGCCGAACGGCGCGCCGATGGCCAGCACCCATTGCCCGACCTTTACCTTGTCCGGCTCGCCGATGCGAACGGCCGGCAGGTCGTCGGCCTCTATCTTCAGCAGCGCGATGTCGCTGAGTTCGTCAAAGCCGACCAGTTCGGCGGTTATCTCGCGGCGGTCGTTCAACTTGACGATAATCTCGTCCACATCCTTGACAACATGGTGGTTGGTGATGACATAACCGTCTTCGGAGAGAATGAAACCGGAGCCGATGGAGGCGTTCGGCGGCGGCGGCGCAGGCGGCGGCGCGCCGCGTCCGAAAAACCGCTCCATGAATTCTTCCCACGGCATACCGTGGGGGGCGCCGGGCGGGCCTTCTTCTTCGCCCGCCGGTTGCGGTTTTCTGACGGTGCTGATATTGACGACGGCGCCCGCCGCCGCCTCGGCCAACTCCGAGAAATCGGGCAGGCCGCGCAATTCGGCGGCGGCGCACGGCGACAGCGCAAGCCAGCACACCGGCAAAAGCCACCGGCGCACGCTCGCGGCGGATGGTTTCCCTCGACAGGCAGACATTGGGTACATGTTATCATCAAATGCCGCCGACAGGGCACAGACGA
>RKSI01000148.1 GCA_007570905.1 Gammaproteobacteria bacterium | reverse complement strand
AAGAAATCCGGGCGCAGTCCGCTCAAGTTCACTTTGTGAGAAGGGATGCAGTTTGATGATTTCCATGCGTCCGGCAAGCGAATCGGTTATCTGCCGCACCTGCAGGACATTCACCGAGCCGGTCAACAGAAAGCGTCCCGGCGTGCGGTTGCGGTCAATCGCCAGCTTAAGGGATGAAAAAATCCTGGGAACCTTCTGCACTTCATCCAGAATGGCGTGCTCCGGCAAATTCTGCACAAAACCGATGGGATCCGTTTCAGCAAAACTGCGTGTATCCTCATCGTCAAAACTCCTGTAGGCATATCCCGCAGGCTCGCCCACCATCCGGGCAAGCGTGGTCTTGTCGCACTGGCGCGCTCCCTGAATCAGCACAACGGGAGAATCCTCAAGAGCTTCCTTCAGGCGCGGCTCAATGTGCCGCGCGTAATTGTCGTCCCTGCCCATAGACGACCAATTGTACCTTTAAGGGACGACCATTTGTTACTTTATGCCTCGACCATTTGTTACTCTATAGGCCGTCTGATTGGTAATTTAGCGGGCTATGTTGTGATATAACTCATTGAAATATCATGATATTTATGAAAGAGTAAAACTCGCCGAAATCGGTGGCGGATTAATGCGAAAAAATGTCCGTATCTGGCAGCCAATTCCGCCCCGGCCGCAGCCCAATTACAGCCCTACCCCAGCCGCGCCCCAATCACCGCTTTTACCGCCTCCAGTTCCGGTTCCACTGTCTTTATCTCGCCCTGTGCCTGGCGGATTGCCACATCCGGGTCTTTCAGGCCGTGGCCGGTCAGTGTGCAGACGATGCGGCTGCCGGGCTTGACCTTGCCGGCCTCGATATCCTTCAGCAGGCCCGCGATTGAAATGGCCGAGGCCGGCTCGCAGAATATCCCCTCGCGCTCGGCCAGCATCCGCTGCGCCGCCAGAATCTCCTCGTCGGTCAGGCGGTCAAACCAGCCGCCGGACTCCTCGCCCGCCATCAGCGCCATCTCCCAACTCTGCGGATTGCCGATGCGAATCGCGGTGGCGACGGTGTCCGGCTTTTCCACCTTTCTGCCCAGCACAATCGGCGCGGCGCCAGCGGCCTGATAGCCCAGCATTCGCGGGCGCCCCGTCGCAAACGACCCGCCGTCGCAGCGGTATGCGCCGCCCAGCGCCTGCTTCGCCTTTTCAACGCAGCCGCTCGGCTGCCCGGCGGCCTCGGAATAACCCATCCAGTAAGCCGAAATGTTGCCGGCGTTGCCTACCGGCAGGCAGTGATAATCCGGCGCGTCGCCCAGCGCCTCGACAATCTCGAAAGCCGCGGTCTTCTGCCCCTGCAACCGGTACGGATTCACCGAATTGACCAGCGTAACCGGCGCCTGCCGCGCCAGCGTCTTGACCAGTTCCATGCCCTGGTCGAAGTTGCCCTTGATCTGCACGACGACGGCGCCCTCAATAATCGCCTGCGCCAGTTTGCCGAGCGCGATGTTGCCGTCCGGTATCAGCACGAACACCGCCAGCCCGGCGCGCGCGCCGTAGGCCGCCGCCGAAGCCGATGTGTTGCCGGTCGAGGCGCAAATCAGCGCGCGGCTGCCCTCGCCGACCGCCTGCGTCACCGCCACCGTCATGCCGCGGTCCTTGAACGAGCCGGTCGGGTTCAGCCCCTCGTATTTGACATGAATCTCCACCGGCGTCTTCAGCCCGGCGGGAATGTTGCGAAGTTGTATCAGCGGCGTCGCGCCCTCGCACAACGACACCGGCTCAACGCCGTCGCCAAGCGGCAAACGCCCGCCCCACGCCGCAATCAGGCCGTCACGCCCTTTCACCGCAAGCCTCCCCGTGCAGCGGCTCCACCCGGATACGCACCACCTTGTCGTCCACGCTGTCCAGCGCCCGTATCCTGTCCACCGCCTCGTTCATGTCGCGTTCGCGCACCGGGTAGGTCATCAGCACCAGCGGCACCGGCTTGCCGTCGCCGCTGGTTTCCTTCTGCATCACCGCCTCAATGCTGATGTTCAGGTCGCCGAGCACGCGCGTGATCGCCGCCAGCACGCCCGGCTCGTCCTTCACCTGCAGGCGCAGGTAATACGCGGTAACCACATCGCCGATGTCAAGCACCGGCACATCCGACAGCGCGCCGGGCTGAAAAGCCAGGTGCGGCACGCGGTTTTCCGGGTCGGATGTCAGCGCCCGCACCACATCAATCAGGTCGGCCACGACCGCCGACGCGGTCGGCTCGGCGCCGGCGCCGGCGCCGTAGTACAGCGTCGGCCCCGCCGCGTCGCCGTCCACCATCACCGCGTTCATCACGCCCTCGACATTGGCCAGCATCGAGTCGCCGCGTATCAATGTCGGGTGCACTCGCAGTTCAATGCCGCCGCGCGTGCGTTTCGCAATCGCCAGATGCTTGATGCGGCAGTCGAGTTCGCCGGCGTAGAGAACATCGCGGCTATCCATGTCGGCCAGCCCCTCGATGTGCACATTGCCGAATTGCAGCGGAATGCCGAAGGCCGTCGCCGCGATAATCGTCAGTTTGTGCGCGGCGTCGATGCCGTTCACATCAAACGCCGGGTCGGCCTCGGCGTAGCCCAGCAGTTGCGCCTCGGCCAGCGCGTCGGCGAAACTGCGCTGTTTGTCGCGTATCTGCGTCAGAATGAAGTTCGTCGTGCCGTTGATAATCCCGACCAGCCGGTCGATGCGGTTGCCGGACAAACCCTCGCGCACCGCCTTGACAATCGGAATGCCGCCGGCAACCGCCGCCTCAAACGCGACCATCACGCCGCGCCGCTGCGCCGCCTCGAAAATCTCCTGGCCGTAATCCGCAATCAGCGCCTTGTTCGCCGTCACCACGTGCTTGCCGTTGTCAATGGCGCGCAGAATCAGCCCGTGCGCCGGGTCGAGGCCGCCGAACAACTCGACGACGACATCAATGCCGGCATCGTTGACGACATCGTCCGGGTTGTCCGACAGCGCGATGCCGCTCAAATCCGCCGCGCGCCGCCGCTTGAGGTCGCGCGCCACCGCGCGCCTGACCTCGATGCTGCGCCCGGCGCGGCGCCTGATTTCATCGGCGTTGCGCGCCAGCACATTCAGCGTGCCGCAGCCGACGGTGCCAAGCCCCAGCAGGCCCACCGAAACCGGTTTCACTTTGTTCCTCCCAATGTTCTCCTGATGTTGCGCACCGCCTGGCGAATGCGCTGCTCGTTCTCAATGAGGCTGAAGCGCAGATGGCCGTCGCCGTATTCGCCGAAGCCGACGCCCGGAGAAACCGCGACATGCGCGCGTTCAAGCAGCATCTTGGCGAATTCAAGCGACCCCATCGCGCGAAACTCCTCCGGCAGCGGCGCCCACACAAACATCGTCGCGCGCGGCTTGTCAAACTCCCAGCCGGCGTTGGCCAGCCCCTCGCACAGCACATCGCGGCGCTTGCAGTACAGTTGCCGCGTCTGCTCGACGCAATCCTGCGGCCCCTCAAGCGCGCTGATGGCGGCAATCTGCACCGGCATGAACATGCCGTAATCCAGGTACGACTTGATGCGCGACAGCGCCGACACCAAGTCTGCGTTGCCGCACATGAAACCCACCCGCCAGCCGGGCATATTATAGGTTTTCGACAGCGAATAGAATTCCACGGCGATTTCACGCGCGCGCGGCACCTGCAGGATGGAAGGCGCGCGGTAACCGTCAAACACCAGTTCGGCGTAGGCCAGGTCGTTGATGACCCAGATGCGGTGCTCCAGAGCGACCTCGACGACCTGCTCAAAAAACCCGGCTTCGACGCAGGCGGTCGTCGGGTTGGTCGGGAAATTCAATATCAGCAGTTTCGGCTTCGGCCAGGCGTCGCGGATGGCCTTGACCAACGCCGGGAAAAAATCGTCCACCGACAGAATCGGGATGTATTGAATGTCGGCGCCGGCGATGACGCAGCCGTACGGATGTATCGGATAGGCCGGGTTCGGCACCAGCACGCGGTCGCCCGGCTCGAGCATCGCCAGCGCCAGGTGCGCCAGCCCCTCCTTGGAGCCGATGGTGACGATGGCCTCGCTTTCGGGGTCCAGTTCCACATCAAACTTGCGCCGGTACCAGTTGCACACCGCCGCGCGCAGCCGCGGAATGCCGCGCGACATTGAATAGCGGTGCGTGTCCCGGCGCTGCGCCGCCTCGACCAGTTTGGCGATGACATGCTGCGGCGCCGGCTGGTCCGGGTTGCCCATGCCGAAGTCCACGACATCCTCGCCGCGCGCCCGCGCCTCGCGCTTCAGACGGTTGACGATGTCGAAGACATATGGCGGCAGGCGCCGGATGCGGTGAAACTCCTTCGCCATCGGCCTAAAGCGCCGGCAGGTAGCGCAGCGGGTTGACGGTGCGGTTGCGCCGCCTGATCTCGAAATACAGCGCCGCCTCGCCGCCCGCGCCGCGCCCTTCGGCGAGTTGCGCGATGGGCTGGGCGGCGCCGACCGCGTCGCCCTCGCCCACCAGCAGGCGGTCGTTGCCGCCGTAGGCGCTGAAGAAATCGCCGGAATGGTGGATGATGACCAGGCCGCGGTAGTGTTTCAGGCCGAAGCCGCTGTACACCACCCGCCCGGCGGCGGCGCTGTGCACGGTCTGCCCGGGCCGCCCCCGAATCAGCAAACCGCGTCCGCTGCCGACCTTCGTCGCGCGCGGTTTCGCCCGCGGCGAGCCGAGCGGCCACTTCCAGGCGGCTGGCGCCGCCTGCGCGCGCGCCGCGGCTCTTTTGTCTGGCTTGTTGTCCGCCCCGCCCGCCTGCGCCTTGTCCGCCTTCTTTGGGACAGCGCGGCGGTGGTCGGCGGGCGGCGCCAGCCGCAAACTCCGCCCCGGATGAATCAAATAGCCCGGCGCGGCGATGTCGTTCCACTCCGCCAGTCGGCGGTAATCCAGGCCGTGCAGCCAGGCGATGGCGTAAAGCGTGTCGCCCTTGTGCACCGTGTGCACGCCTTTGCCGACCGCGCGCTGCGCCGGCGACCCTTCCGACCACGCCTCAAAGACCGCGCCGCACCCGTGCAGCGCGAGCGGCGCGAGCAAAAATGACAGCATGGCAACAGCGCGCGGCATCACAGGTAACGGTACAGAATCACGCCGGCGAGCAGCACGACCAGCGCCCAGCCGATGACCTCGATTCGTTTCTCGATATAACCCGACAACGCCGGGCCGAACCACTTCATCGAATAACCGACGATGCCGAAACGCACGCCGCGCCCGGCCAGCGTCGCCAGCACGAACAGCGCGAGGTTCTGCCCGAGCACGCCGGCGGTGATGGTGAACAGTTTGTACGGTATCGGCGTCAGCGCGGCGATGAAAATAATCCAGATGCCGTATTCGCCGAACATCTCGACGGCCCCGCCGTATTCATCCCAATACGCGGTGCCGCGCAGCCACGGCTCTATCTGGTCGAACAGAAAAAGTCCGATGACATAGCCGAAAACGCCGCCCAGCGCCGAAAACACCGTCGTCAAAACCACCAGGCGCGCGGTGCGCGGCGGGTCCAGCGCGCACATCGGCGCCAGCATCACATCGGTCGGCACCGGGAAAAACACCGATTCGCAGAAAGTCAGCCCGTAGAGATACTTCTCGGCGCCGCGCTTGCCGATCCACGACATCATCATCTCGTAGGGGCCGGTGAAAATTTTCATGACCGGCTCACTCCCCGCACGCGCCGACCAGCGGAACAAACTTGACGCTGCACAAACGGCGTTCGGAATAACCGCGGCGGCTGCGCGTGACCAGCATCAATTCCTGCGTCTCATCGCGCCCGCCGACCGGGGCGACAAGACGCCCGCCGACGGCGAGTTGGCCGAGCAGCGGCGGCGGAATCCCGGCGGCGGCGGCGGTGACTATCACCGCGTCAAAAGGCGCGAACTGTTTCCAGCCTTTGGCGCCGTCGCCGCAGCGGAAATGCACATTGTCATAGCCCAGTTCCTCCAGCAGCGCGCGCGCGCGGCGGTAAAGCGCCGCAACCCGCTCTATCGTGAACACGCGCGGCGCCAGCGTCGCAAGCACCGCGGCCTGGTAGCCCGACCCGGTGCCGACCTCCAGCACCTGGCCGAGGCCGCCTTTGGTCATCAACGCCTGCGTCATCAGCGCGACGATCCACGGCTGCGAGATGGTCTGGCCGTGGCCGATGGACAGCGACTGGTCTTCGTAGGCGAGGTGCGTAAAGCCCTCTTCGGTGAAGCGGTGCCTCGGCACCGCGGCGATGGCGTCCAGCACCCGCTCGTCGCCGATGCCGCGACCGCGCAGTTTCCCGGCCAGCGCCTCGCGCGCCGCGCGCGCCAGCCCGCGGCGGTGCCCGACGGCGGCGGCGCTCATTCGCCCCCCAGCCAGCCGCTGATTTCGCCGAGCGACTGGTGGCGCGTCAAGTCCACCTGCAGCGGCGTAATCGAGACGAAGTTTTCGCCGATGGCGTGAAAGTCGGTGCCGTCGCCGGCGTCCTGCTCGGGGCCGGCGGCGCCGACCCAGTACACCGGGCGCCCGTGCGGGTCGGCGGATTCCACCATCGGCTCGGCGCGATGGCGGCTGCCGAGGCGCGTCGCGCGCTCGCCGCGGATTTCGGCGAGCGGCTTGTCCGGGATGTTCACATTGAGGATAATCTCCGACGGCATCGGCTTGCGTATCAGCCGCTCGACCTGGCGGCGCGCGATGCGCGCGGCGTCCTCCAGATGGCGCGGCTGCCACGAGCACACCGACACCGCGATCGCCGGAAAGCCGAGAAACCGCCCTTCCATCGCCGCGGCGACGGTGCCGGAATACAGCACATCGTCGCCCAGATTCGCGCCGTTGTTGATGCCGGCGACGACCATGTCCGGCTCGCGCGCGCCGAGCAGCCCGGTGACCGCCAGATGAACGCAGTCGGTCGGCGTGCCGTCCACCGCATAAAGACGCTCCTCGACGCGGGTCACGCGCAGCGGGCGGTCCAGCGTCAGCGAGTTGCTGGCGGCGGAGCGGTCGCGCGTCGGGGCGACCACCGTCACCTCGGCCACCTCGCCCAGGCGCCGCGCCAGGATGCGGATGCCGCGGCTGTCGTAACCATCGTCGTTGCTGATTAAAATGTGCATAATAAAGATTGCCGAAAGCGCATGACCATGACCGAAAAAGACAACAGCGAGGCGACTTTCAGGGACTTGATGGGCCGTTCCGCCCGGCCCGCCGCCACCGATGTTCCGCGGCGGCGCCCGCGCCGGCCCGTGCCGCGCCCGGCGGCAAGGGATTATAGCCGCAACCCGCCCCAATTTCAGATTATCGAGCGCCCGCCGGCGAAATTCTCGCGCAGCGGCGTCAATCGCGCCAGTTTGCGAAAATTCGAGAAAGGCGCGCTGCTGCCGATGGAAAAACTCGACCTGCACGGCTTTGTGCGCGACCAGGCGGTGCGCGAACTGGAACACCGCCTGCAACAATGCGCCGAAAACAATGTGCGCTGCCTGCTGGTGGTCGTCGGCATCGGGCGCTTTTCAAAGGGGCTGCCGGTGCTGAAACCCCACATCCTCTCCTACCTGATGCAGCACAGCGGCGTGCTCGCCTACGCGCCGGCCAGGAGCAGCGACGGCGGCGGCGGCGCGGTGTATGTGATGCTGAGACGATGAACCCGCGCGCCGTCACCCACGACCCCGCCTGCACCGACGATTCCGACCCGCAGTCTCTGCCGTTCAGCGCGGCGCTGGCGAAAGTTTTGGCGGCGGCGCCGGTCATCGCCGAAACGCGGCGCCTGCCGTTGCGCGAGGCGCTCGGGCGCGTGCTGGCGGACGATGTGCGTTCGCAAATCAATGTGCCCGGCCACACCAATTCGGCGATGGACGGCTACGCGCTGCGCTCGCAGGACCTGCCGTCCGGCGGCGCCGCCGAATTCCGGCTCGCCGGCAGCGCCTTCGCCGGGCGCCCGTTCGACGGCGCGGTGCGCGCCGGGCAGTGCGTGCGCATCATGACCGGCGGCGTCATGCCCGAAGGCTGCGACACCGTCGTGATACAGGAACACGCCGAGGCCGACGGCGCGCGCGTGCGCATCAACGCCGGGCACCGCGCCGGGCAGAATGTGCGCCGCGCCGGCGAGGACATCGCCGCAGGCGCCGTCGCGCTGCAACGCGGGCGGCGGCTGATGGCCGCCGACATCGGCCTGCTCGCGTCGCTCGGCGTCGGCGAGGTCGGCGTCGTGCGCGAACTCAGGGCCTGCATTTTCTCGACCGGCGACGAACTGCGCCCGGTCGGCGCGGCGCTGAAAACCGGCGAACTCTACGACAGCAACCGCTACACGCTGTCGTGCATGTTGGGGCGGCTCGGCGCGCAGGTCAGAGACCTCGGCGTGGTCCGCGACGACCGCGGCGCATTGCGCGAGGCGTTTGCGCGCGGCGCGCAGGATTGCGACGCCGTCATCACATCGGGCGGCGTCTCGGTCGGCGAGGCCGACTACACCAGGCAGACGCTGGACGAACTCGGCGAGGTCGGCTTCTGGAAAATCGCGGTCAAGCCGGGGCGCCCGTTCGCCTTCGGCAAACTCCGCGGGAAAATACGCGGTGGCAACGGCGGCGCCTGTTATTTCGGGCTGCCCGGCAACCCGGTGTCGGTGATGGCCACCTTTTATATGCTGGTGCAGCCGGCGCTGCGGAAAATGGCCGGCGAGACCGACATCCAGCCGCTTAAACTGCGCGCGCGCTGCGTGTCGGCGCTGCGCAAACGCCCCGGCAGGGCCGAGTTTCAGCGCGGCATACTAAGCGTCGGCGACGACGGCGCGGCGGCGGTGGAATCCACCGGCGCGCAAGGCTCCGGCATTCTCAGTTCAATGTCGCGGGCGAACTGCTTCATCTTTCTGCCCGACGAGGCCGGCGACATCGCCGCCGGCGGCGAAGTCACGGTGCTGCCCTTTGCGGGCCTGATGTGAACGGCGCCGCGCCACCGCGGCGCATCAGGCCGCGGCGACCGCCGGCGTGTTGCGCTCGACCCAGCGTTCGCCGCCGGCGAGTTTTTCCTTTTTCCAGAACGGCGCCCTTGATTTCAGTTCCTCGACCAACTCGCGGTTGACGGCCCAGGCGTCGTGGCGGTGCGCGGCCCACACCGCGACCGCGACAATGGCGTCGCCAGGAAAGATGCGCCCGATGCGGTGCGCGACCAGCACATCCTCGGTGTCGTGCGCCGCGCGCGCCTTTTCAATTGAGCGGCGCAGGCAGTGCTCGGTCATGCCGGGATAATGTTCAAGCCACAGCGTCTCGACCGCGTCGCCATCGTTGAAGTCGCGCATCGTGCCGACAAACAGCGCCAGCGCGCCGTGGCCGCCCGCGCGCAGGCGGCGCTCGTGCGCTCCGACCATGCGCCACGGGTCAAACGGCTGTTCAAGGATTTTCACTGTCATCGTTCGCACCCCCATCGTTATCATAGCGCATCGGCGCGGCGCGTTCACGACGGGCAGCGCCAGTGCAGCAGCACGGCGGTCGCCAGCATCGCCGCGGCGGTGACGGCGAAGGCCGCCGCGAGGCCGCCGTACAGCACTGCGGCGCCGCCGAGCGCAGCGCTGCCGACGGCGTAGCCGAAGTCGCGCCAGAAGCGGTACACCCCCATCGCCGGCGCGCGCAACGCCGGCGTGCTGAAGCGGCTGATGACCGTGCTGAGCGTCGGGTACAGCAGGCCCATGCCGGCGCCCATCACGACCGCGTTGCCGAACCACCACGCCGGATGGTCAAACGCCAGTATCGTCAGCGACGCGGCGCCGCACAGCACCATGCCCGAGTTAATCAGCAGTTTCAGGCTGACGCGGTCGGCGAGCAGTCCCGACGGCAGTTGCACGACGCCCCAGGTGACGGCGTAGGCGCCGGTCACCAGGCCGATGGCCGGCAGCGAAAAGCCGCGCCGGTGCAGATAAACCGGAAACACGACCCACACCAGCACATCCACGAACTTCTCGACCAGGCCGGCGAGGCAGATGACCGACGACACGCGGTCGCTGAAACTGACCCGCCAGAAGGTGCCGCCGCCGCTTTCCGGCGCCGCCCCGTCGCCGCCCTCGGCGCGCAGGCCGATGGACAGCGTCTCAATGCACAGCAGCGCCGCGAACAGCAGCGCGACGCCGATCATCGCGGCGCTGAACACCAGCAGTCCGGTGCGGGTGCCGAGCGCCAGCACCAGTTGCGGCGTCAGGTAGCCGCCGAGGGCGACGCCGAAGTAGCCGGCGAACTCGTTCCAGCCGATGACGGTGCCGTGGCGCCCGCGCCGCACCAGGTCGAGTTTGGCGATTTGCGACATCGACCAGCAGCAGCCCTGCTGCACGCCGAGCAGCACGGTGGCGGCGACTATCCACCCCCAGTTGTCGGCGTACACCAGCATCGGCGGAATCGGCGCCGCGAACAGCCAGCCGATGACGAGGATATTCTTGCGCCCGTGCCGGTTTGACAGGCCGCTCGCCCACAGGTTGGCGAAACTCTTGACGACGCCGAAGGCGAGCACGAAACTCGCCAGCAGCAGGTACGAGTCGCGCGGCACATTGAACTCTACTTCGGAGAGCACCGGAATCACCGTGCGAAACAGGCCCAGCGTCATGCCGGTGAAGAAGACCTGCAACACAAATTGCACCAGTTGAAAGCGCCGCGAGTCGGTGTGGATTTTCAAGGGATTTCCAATCGGGGGTTATCTAAGGTATGGTGCGATTATAGGGCATGGGCATTGCCCGCCAAATCCGATGAAAAAATACGCGCTCGCAATCGCAATCGCGCTCCCGCTCGCCGCGCTGGCCCTGTGGGCCGGCTGGACGCGGCTGGCGCCGCCGGTTTTCAGCGGCGACGGCCTGTGGCAGGGGCGCTTTGACATCAACCAGCGCGGCGACTTCCGGCTGACCGTGCTGCACATCAACGGCCAACTGATTGCGCTAAGCCCCGACGCGCGCGTCGCCTACCGCGGCAGCGCGGCCTTTGAGGACGGAGATTACCGCGCCGAGATGGACATGTTCTTCATCAACGGCTCGCCGTTTGACAAGGCCACGCTGACCGGCGCCGTGGTGTCGCCGCAGCGCATAGAGGCGCGCTTCCGCACGCACGGCGCCGGCGACGAGGGCGGTCTGGTGCTGGAATACGACGCCGCGACCTACGAGAAGGCCAGTTCGCTCGACCGGCTGGAGGGGCGGTGGATACTCTACGAAGGGTTCACCATCACCAAGTTCACCATCCTTGACAACGGCGCGTTCCACGGCGCCGACACCAACGGCTGCGCCTATGAGGGCCTGATTGAGGTCATCAATCCCGACTACAACGCCTACCGCGCGAGGCTGTTCGCCTCTTCGTGCGACAACCTTGACGGCGAGTACGAAGGCATGGCCTTCCTGATGAGCAGCCTGGCCGAGAACGACACCCTGCACATACAAATATCAAACGACGACTGGGGCCTCTACATGCC
>RKSI01000085.1 GCA_007570905.1 Gammaproteobacteria bacterium | reverse complement strand
TGCAACAGGCCGCGGCGCTCGGCCACGCCGCCGCCGACCCCGGCGATTTTCTCGACGGCGACGCCGCCGGCGCCGCGCGCCGGGTTTGCCGGCGCCTGTGCGACGGGCGGCGCGGCGTGCTGGTGCTGGGCGGCGAGACGCTGATGCATTTGCCTGAAAAGCCGGGTCGCGGCGGACGCAACCAGCACTTCGCGCTGGCGGCGGCGGCGGCGATTCAGGGGCGCGACGATGTGTTTTTGCTGGCCGCCGGCACCGACGGCACCGACGGCCCGACCGACGCCGCCGGCGGCCTTGTGGACGGCGCCACCGTCGCGCGCGGCGAAAGCGCCGGGCTGTCCGCCGCCGATTGCCTGGCGCGCGCCGACAGCGGCGTCTTTCTGGAGGCGTCGGGCGATCTGGTCGTAACCGGCCCGACCGGGACCAATGTGATGGACCTGGTCATCGGCCTGAAATCGGCCTGAGCATCGCGCCCGAAGCGCCGGGCGGCGCCGTTGTCAGTCCGGCGGCTGCACGCGCAGGCGCCCGTTGTCCAGTTCAAGCACGCTGCCCTGTTCGTACCAGTCGCCGAGCACGATGCGCTGCGCCGGTTCGCCGTCCAGCGTGAAGTCGTGAATCGCAGGGCGGTGGGTGTGGCCGTGAATCAGGCGCCGCACCGAGAAGCGGCGCATGCAGGCGGTGACGGCGCGCTGCTCGACATCCATCACCGCCTCGCTCTTGCCGGCCATCGCGCGGCGGCTGTTTTGGCGCAGCGACAGCGCGATGCGCCGCCGCCAGTCCAGTTTAAGCCGCCGCGCCGCCGCCATCGTCAGCGGGTGGCGGATGACGCGGCGGTAGCGCTGGTAGGTGATGTCGGCGGTGCACAGCAGGTCGCCGTGCATCAGCAGCGTCGGGCGGTCGGCGTTGAAGACATGCAGGTCGGGCAGCAGGCGGCAGCCGGTGCGCCGCGCGAATTGCGCGCCGGCCATGAAGTCGCGGTTGCCGGCGATGAACCACACCGGAATGCGCGCGCCGAGCGCGGCCAGTTCGCGGAAGACACCGGCGAATTCCTCCGCCGGGTCGTCGTCGCCAATCCAGTAGTCGAACAGGTCGCCGAGTATGAACAGTTGGCCGGCGCGCCGCGCGCGGCCCCGCAGGAAGCCGGCGAAGCAGTCCATGATGTGCGGGCGTTCGGGACTGAGATGGCAGTCCGAGACGAACAGCGCGCTCATTCAGCCGCGCCTGGCGCCGCGCACGGCGCCATTATTCGCCCGCGACGCTCGCCTTTTTGATGGTGACGGTTTTTTCCGGCACATCGCTGTGTCCGCCGACTTCCGCGGTCTTGCCGGCGGCGATCCGGTCCACCACATCCATCCCCTCGACGACCTTGCCGAACACGCAGTAGCCCCAGCCCTGGATGTTTTTCGCCCTGAAGTCGAGAAAGGCGTTGTCGTTCAGGTTGATGAAAAACTGCGCCGTCGCCGAGTGCGGGTCTTCGGTGCGCGCCATGGCGATGGTGCCGCGCAGGTTGCGCAGGCCGTTGTCGGCCTCGTTCTTGATCGGCGCGCGCGCCGCCCGCTGCCGCATGCCTTCCTCGAAGCCGCCGCCCTGAATCATGAATTTGGGGATGACGCGGTGAAAAATCAGGCCGTCATAAAAGCCGTCGCGCGCGTAGGCGAGGAAGTTCTCAACCGTCGCCGGCGCCTTTGCCGGGTCGAGTTCAACGACGATGTCGCCGAGATTGGTCGCAAGGCGCACGCGCGGGGCGCCGGCGTCGGCGCACGCCGTCATGCCCAGCGCCAGCAATGTCATGCAGGCGGCGGGAAGCGGAAGCAGTTTGGACATGGTTTTGTACCGGGTTGTGGTGAATCGGACGGATATGTTACCCGTTCTCGCGCCGAAATTGAACAACCGCGCCGGCGCTTGCGCTATAATTGGCCGCGGCGGGGCATGGCGCAGTCTGGCAGCGCACCTGCTTTGGGAGCAGGGGGTCGGAGGTTCAAATCCTCTTGCCCCGACCACGGCGCCTGTAGCTCATCTGGACAGAGCATCGGTCTTCTAAACCGGAGGTAGCAGGTTCGAGTCCTGCCAGGCGCGCCAGAGGTGGGCGTAGCTCAGCTGGTAGAGCACAGGATTGTGGCTCCTGATGTCGTGGGTTCGAATCCCATCGCTCACCCCACTCCCGGCGCCGCCGAAGGCGCGAACCGGCGCGGCCAACGGCGCTTCGGGTATAATGCCGCGACCGGGCAGGGACCCGGGCGGTCCTTGTTTTGCGGCCTGCACCCAATGTGAACAGATTCAATTCATACATTCCCGCGGCCTTGTTCCTCGCCGCCGGCGCGGTCTTGTATCCGGGCGCGGCGCAGGCGCAGGCGCCGACGGTCTCGATTGCCCCGGCGAGCCAGACCGTCAGCGAGGGCGGCAACGCCGTCTTCACGGTGACGGTGCACGGCACGACGGCGATGGCGACCACCGCCGCTTACAGCATCACCGGCGTCGGCATCTCCGGTTCGGCGCAGCCGCAAGACATCGGCGCGCCCGGCACGACAACGCCGCTGGAAAGATTTTTGCCGGCGCAGGAGGTGCGCATTGAGGCCGGCGTTGACGCCACCGCCGCCATCACTATCCCGGTGCTGCGCGACGGGCGCAACGAGGAGATTGAACTCTTCGCCGTTCGCCTGACCGGCGCCGAAGGCGGCGCAACCGCGCTGTCCGGCGCCGGCTTCGCCATCGTTGAAATCAGCGCCAGCGCCGACTTCATCCTGTCGCTGCAAGGGCCGGCCACTGCGGTCGAGGGCGACACCGCCGAATACGACTTCTTTATCAGCGGCGACGCGCCGGTCAGCACGCTGCAAGTGCCTTACGAAGTCGCCGTCGGCGGCGCCGCCACGCCCGCCGACCTGCAAATCCTGACCCCCGGCGCCGCGCCTTTCGGCGGCGCGCCGGCGGCGGCCACCGGCTACCTCGCCATCGCCGCAGGCGCCGCCACCGGCACGCTGCTGGTTCGCATCGCCGACGACAATGCCGCCGAGACGGCGGCGGAATCCATCACGGTGTCGGTCGGCGGCGGCCCGTTCCGCGGCAACGACGGCGTCTTTCCGGTCATCGGCGCCGCGCGCAGCGTGCAGACCACGCTGACCGACCCGTCCGCGGGCCGCGTGCTGCTGTCCGCGGGTCCCGGCGCACCGGTGGCCGAGGGCGCCACCGCGACTTTCACGGTGCGCGTCGCCGGAACCACCGCCGGCGCCACCACGGCCACCTGGGTCGTCTCCGGTTTCGGCGCCAACCCGGCGTCTGCGGCGGACTTCGCCGGCGGCGCATTCCCGTCCGGAGAAATCACCATCGCCGCAGGCGCCAATCCGTCGGCGACAATGGAACTGCCCGTTCTGGACGATGACAGCCTGCCCGAAGGCGAGGAGACCTTTCAGATTCTGCTGACCGGCGCCGCAGGAGACGCCGCGATAACGCCGGCGGTCAATTCGCTGCTGGTCGGCGCCATCGCCGCCGATGGCGTCATCATCGCCGGGCCGTCGGCGGAAGTAGCCGAAGGCGGCGTGGCCGTTTTCACCGTCACCGCGCGCGGACAGACAACGCAGGACACCGTCGTAACCTGGTCGGCGCAGCCGGGCGCGTCGTCGCCGGCGTCGGCGAATGACTTCGGCAACGCCGCCAACAGCGAGCCGCTTGAAACATTTCCGGTCAGCCGCACGATAACCATAGCCGCCGGACTCAACCGCACCGCCGAAATACGCATTCCCATCTTCAACGACGCCGGCAACGAAGACGCCGAGACTTTCAGCGTGTCGCTCATCGGCGCCGCAGGCGGCATGACCGCGACCGGCCCGCCGCCGCGCGACACGGCGTCGGCGGCCATTGCAGAGAGCAACGACGACTTCACTTTCACCTTCACCGGGCCTGCCACGGTGGCCGAGGGCGATGTGGCCGAATACACGCTGCAACTGCAGGGCGGCTATCCGCTGACGCAAGACCTGGTCGCCACCTGGATTATCGACGCCGCGACCAGCCCCACAAGCGTGGACGGCAACGACTACGAGGTGCTTGCGCCTGCGGGTTTCGGCGGGCACGGCGCGAGCAACCGGAATCTGGCGATTGCCGCCGGCGGCGACCGCGCCGTTGTCCGCCTGCACTTCATCGCCGACTCGGTCGCGGAAGCCGCCACCGAGACGCTTGCGGTGTCGGTGGAGACCGCGTTTCAGGGCAACGGCGGCGTTTTCCCGCTGCCGGCGTCCGGCGTCAGCGCCAGGAACCCGAACCGGGTCGGCGTGGATGTCGTCATCAATGACCCGCCCGCGCGCCGCGTGATTCTGGACACGGCCCCCGAGGCGCCGGTGGCCGAGGGCGCGACCGCGACCTTCGCCTTGCGTATTCCGGGCGTCAGCAGCGCCACCACGGTGCAATACATCGTCGCCGGCAGCGGCGACAATCCGGCGGCGGCGGCGGACTTCGCCGGCGGCGTGTTTCCGTCCGGCAGCGTGGTCATCGCCGAGGGAACAAATTCCAGCGCGACCATTGCGGTGCCGCTCGCCGCCGACTTCACGACCGAAGAGCGCGAAACCTTTGTGCTGACGCTGACCGGCGCCACCGCCGGCAGCACCGGGCAACCGACGCTGCCCGCCAACCCGTCGCGCGAGGCGGCCATCGCCGCCGACGCCGTCGGCGTCTTCAGTTTGTCCGGCCCCGCCGCGCCGGTGGCCGAGGGCGCACCCGCGGCCTTCGTCGTGCGCCTGTCCGGCGCAATCAACGGCGACGCGCAGGTGCGCTACCGGGTCACCGGCACCGCCGCCGGCGCGCGGCCCGCCGACTTCGGCGACGGCCAGGACAGCGCATTCCCCGAAGGCGTGCTGACGCTGGCCGCCGGCACCGACTCCAGCGTCAACCTGGCGATACCAATTCACGACGACAATCTCAACGAAGCCGACGAAGTCTTTGAGGTAAGCCTGGAACTGGTTACCGCAGCCGCCGGCGGCCTGACACTTCGCCTCGCGTCCGCGGACGGCGCCGCGGTTGTGATTGACGACGACGACCCCGTTCTGGCGACGCTGACCGCGCCGTCGCAACCGGTCAATGAAGGCGACAACGCGGTCTTCAGCGTGGAGTTGGCCGGCGGCGCGCGCGACGCCGACCTGACGATGGCCTGGCAAACCACGCAAACCGGCACGACGAACACCGCCGAAGCCGGCGACTTCGGCGAGCGCGCCGCCGCCGCCGGGTTCCCCGCCGGCACGCTGACCTTCGCGCCCGGCGACAGCCGGATGAGCGCCGTCGTTCCGGTCTTCCGCGACTTTGCGACGGAGGGAGCGGAAACCTTTGTGTTTGAACTGGGGCGCGCGACCGGCGC
>RKSI01000069.1 GCA_007570905.1 Gammaproteobacteria bacterium | reverse complement strand
ACGCCCAGTTCAAACTGCTCCTGCTCGCGCAAATCGTCGCGCCCGGCGTCGGCGAACTGGCCGATGGACTCCTTGCGCTGCTTCGCCATCCGGTTCAGCACCGCGAGGACCGCGGCCTCGTCGAGTTCGGCGCGCGCGTCAATCTCGGCGCGCTTGATGTCGGACAGCATCAGGCGCAACACCGCAAGCCGGCGTTTGTCGCCGGATTTCAGCGCGGCCTTCATGTCGTCCGCGATGCGCGATTTCATTCAGTAACGGCGGTTTCTGCGGGAGGTCATCGAACGGCGGCGCAGGTGGCGCTTTATGGCAGCCACGGCCTTGCGTTTGCGGGCCGCCGTCGGCTTCTCGTAATACTCGCGCCGGCGAACTTCGGCCATGATGCCGGCCTTCTCGCAGACGCGCCGAAACCGCCGCAAGGCGATGTCGAACGGCTCGTTTTCCCTGATTCGGATACTTGGCATTTGGTTCCTCAAAAATGGCCGCCCATTATACAAATCACCGCCGACTTTTCAACCGCCGCGTTTCGCCCGCCGTCCGCAGCCGCCGGGCGGCGGGGCGCAACAGCGCCCACAATCCGGTGCAGCGCATCAGGTCTCTCAGCAACGGAAACCACGAGTGCCACAAGTGCCGGTGCAAAGGCCCGCGCACGCTGGCGCCCTCGTAGCGGATGCTGCTCGAAAAAGGGGCGACGTGCGCCGTTGCCGGAAAAATCCCGTAATTGACGATGCCCGTCCGTGACTTTCCCGTCGAGAAATCAACGCCCATAAAAATGTCCAGCGCCATATACAGCGAAGCAGCCCGTTCCAGCAATTTCTTCGCGCCGACGGCGGTCAGCAGATAGACCACGGTGTTGTCCGCCCACACCCGGTAACGGGCCGCCCTGTGCAAACCCGACACGAACCTTCCGAACGGTTGCAGGCGTCCGTCGGTGTAAAAATTGACCCGTTCATAATCGTCGGGAAGTTTGTGCCGGTTCTTAAGAACCCCGAACAACGAGGCGCCGACCCCGGCATCGTCCTCCATTATCAGGGCCTCGCGGTGGCGCCCGGCGGCAAGGCGCTCCCATAATCTGATGTGCGACAGAAAGCAGGCGACCTCGCCGACGCTGACCTCTCTTCCGGTCATCCGCACGGCCTCTTCAGCGGAATAGCGCCGCCACTCCCGCGGCGGAATGGCGCGCTTGTCAACCGCCTCGACAATCTCGTATTCAACGCCGAGCCGCGACAACTGCCGCTCCATGAAGCGCCGCCTCTCGACATCCCTGGCCACATTCAGCACCCACACGGGAATGTCCAACCTCGATGCTTTCCCCATTCAGTCGGGGCGGTGTTTGCGGTTCTTCGCCACCGCGTAGCGTATCTCGTCGCGGGTGACGCCGGCGTGGTGGCTCCAGCTGCGGCTGCGCGGCGCGCCCAGCAGCGGGATGTCGCGGCGGCGGAAAAAAGGCACCAGCACCATGCCGGCGACGAAGCCGCCGATGTGCGCGAAGTAGGCGACGCCGCCCTCCGCCGCGAGCGCCGCCGGCGCGCTCAGGAATTGCAGCGCAATCCATGCGCCGAGCACGATGAATGCCGGCACATTGATCATCTGGATAATGATGAAGAACCACATAAACACGCGCACATTGGCGCGCGGATGCAGCACCAGGTACGCGCCGAGCACGCCGGCGATGCCGCCCGACGCGCCAATCAGAGGAATCTGCGAGCCGGGGTCGACGAAGGCCTGGGTCAGCGCCGCGGCGACACCGCAGGCGAGGTAAAACAGCACGAAACGCGAGCGGCCCATGCTGTCCTCGACATTGTCGCCGAAGATCCACAGATACACCATGTTGCCGATCAGGTGCATCCAGCCGCCGTGCAGAAACATGGATGACAGCGGCGTCATCCACGCCGGCACCCCCTGCACCGCCGCCGCCGCGGCGTCGCCGAACAGCGCCGCCGGAATCACGCCGTAGGCGAGCACCGCGGCGTAGCCGGCGGCGGGCGGCAGCGCCGCCTGCCACAAAAACACCGCGACGCAGGCGGCGATGACAAACCAGCACACCAGCGGGCGCCGCTGCGTCGGGTTGTCGTCAAAAAGCGGAAAGAAAATCACCGGGCTATTCTACCGCATGGCCGGCGTCACACCGCCTCGCCCGGGTCCACATCCAGATGCCAGCGCACCTTGCGCCCGCGCGCAAGACGCGCGGCGGCGGGCAGCAGCGCCGCCAGGCAGGCGTTGAGCGAGTGCGCGTCGGCGGCGCTCAGCAGCAGTTGCGCGCGGTAGTGCCCGGCTTTTTTCTCCATCATCATCGGCGCCGGCGGAAACACCTGCGTCGCGTGCCGGCGCGCGCACTCCTGCGAGGCGCGGTGCACGAGGTCGAGAAAGGCGGCAGCCTCGGCGCCGGCGGCGGAACGCGCGCGGATGACGGCGAGGTGGCGGTACGGCGGCAGTTGCGCCGCCTCGCGCTGCGGCAGCAGTTGCAGCGCGAACGCGCCGTAGCCGCTTTTCAGCAGCACTTGCAGTTGCGGGTGGTGCGGGTGGTGGGTTTGCAGCATCACCTCGCCGGCGGCGGCGCCGCGCCCGGCGCGCCCGCCGACCTGCACAATCAACTGGCCGAGGCGCTCGATGGCCCTGAAGTCGGCGGCGAAAAGGCTTTGGTCGGCGTTGACGATGCCGACCAGCGTCATTGCCGGAAAGTGGTGGCCCTTGGTCAGCATCTGCGTCCCCAGCACGATGCCGGCGTCGCCGCTGCGCACCCGCTCAAGGCGGCGTTGCAGTTCGTTCTTGCGCCGCACCGCGTCGGTGTCGATGCGCACAATGTCGGTTTCGGGGAACAGTTGCGCCAGATGCCGCTCGACCTTCTCGGTGCCGAGGCCGACCAGCCGCATGCCGCCGCCGCAGCCGGAGCAGGCGTCGGGCGGGCGCTGCGACACGCCGCAGTGATGGCAGTGCAGGCGCCCGTCGCACAGGTGGTACACCAGGCGGGCGTCGCAGCGCCCGCACGACAGCGCGGCGCCGCAGTCGCGGCACAGCATCACCGGCGCGTAGCCGCGGCGGTTGAGGAACAGCAGCACCTGTTCGCGCGCGGCGAGGCGCTCGCGCATCGCCGCCAGCAGCGGCGGCGACAGGCCGTCTTCAAGGCGGCTGCCGCGCAGGTCTATCACCCGCCAGCGCGGCGGCGCGGCGCCGGCGGCGCGGCGCGTCAGATGGCGGCGCGCGTAGCGGCCTTGCAGCGCGTTGTGCAGCGACTCCAGCGACGGCGTCGCGCTGCCGAGCACCACCGGCAGCGCGCCGATTTGCGCGCGCTTGATGGCGACATCCCTCGCGTGATAGCGAAAAGACGACTCGCTTTGCTTGTAGGACGCATCGTGCTCCTCGTCCACGACCGCGAGGCCGAGGCGCTTGAACGGCAGAAACACCGCCGAGCGCGTGCCGATGACGACGCCGGCGTCGCCGCTGAGCGCGGCGCTCCAGCAGTGAAAGCGCTCGCGGTCGGTCAGGCCGGAATGAAACACGCAAACCGCCCCCGCCAACTGCGCGCGAAAACGCTCCACCGTCTGCGCCGTCAGCGCGATTTCCGGCACCAGCACCAGCGCCTGCTCGCCGCGTTGCATCGCCTGTTCGCACAGCGCCAGATACACCTCGGTCTTGCCGCTGCCGGTGACGCCTTCCAGCAGGTGGCGGTGAAACTCGCCGAAACCCGCCGCCACCGCGTCCACCGCCTCCTGCTGCTCGCGGTTGAGACGGTGCCGCGCCGCGCGCGGCGGCGGCGCGGCCTGCGCCGGCTCCTCAAGGCGCGTGACGAGGCGGCGCTGCAACAGGCGCCGCATCACCGGGCGCCAGCCTGGAAACCGCCGCGCCAGCGCCGCCTCGTCGAGGCGCCCGCAGTCTTGCAGCAAGTCCAGCAGCGCCCGCTGCTTCACGGCGCGCGGCGGCGGCGCCTCGCCGCCGCCGGCGCATTCCCAGAAAACGCTTTGCGGAATTTGCGGCGCCGCGCCGCGCCGCGCCAGCAGCGGCATCGCGGTTCGCAGCACGCCGCCCAGCGGCTGATGATAGTAACGCGCGGCCCACTGCAACAATTCCAGCAAAGACGCCGGAACGACGGGCGCTGCGTCCACGACGCGCTCGACCGGTTTCAGCCGCTCGCGCGCCACTTCGGTCCTGTCCGCGACCTCGGCGATGACGCCGACGCATGCCCGCCCGCCGAGTTTGACGGCGGCGCGCATGCCCGGCGACAGCGCGGCGGCGCCGGCGCCCGCCGGCGCGAGGTAATCAAGACTGCCCGGCAGGGCCGACGGAATGACGATGCGCAGGATGGTCAAGGCGCGCCGCCCCCGCTCCGCTTGTGAATGCGGCATCCGGCAACCAGGCGCGACTGAAAATGCGTTATAATCGGCAACTTGCAAAGACCGGCACGGGTGCGGCGCGAAGCGGCTCTTTGACACTGCCGGCAAAGTCTGGATACTACGCCTTCCCGAAGGACAAATCCACAGGACAATGGACCGACTTAACCAGCAAATACTGCGAGTGGATGTCTCCGGCATGCCGCTCGACTGGATAACCTACCGCGACGCCGTGAGATTCTACTATCTCGGCGAAGTCGCCTACAGCGCCGGCGAGCCGCTGTTCACGATACGCGGCGGCGTCAACGCCGTGTCCGGGCGGCGCAGCGTCATCCGGCTGGAGTCCATCATCGCCACCTACGGCAAAAACCCGCGCCTCGGGCTTGAGTATGTGCCGCCGCTGAACAACCTGACATTGTTCCGGCGCGACGCCTTTCTGTGCCTGTACTGCGGCGAGCATTTCAAGCGCCGCGAATTGTCGCGCGACCATGTCGTGCCGTTCAACCAGGGCGGCAAGGACCGCTGGGGCAATGTCGTCGCCGCGTGCAAGCGCTGCAACAACCACAAGGCCGGGCGCACGCCCGAGGAAGCGGGCATGAAACTGCTCGCGGTGCCTTTCGTGCCGACCCATGCCGAATATGTTTATCTGCAGGCGCGCACCGTGCTGGCCGACCAGATGGAGTTTCTGAAGGCGCATTTCCCGCGCCGCAGCCGGCTGCGCGCGGCGGATGAACGCGCGCAATGACGCGGCATACCGCCACGGCAGCGCGGCGCGCACCGGTGTCTTGCTGGTCAATCTCGGCACGCCCGACGCGCCGACGCCCGCCGCCGTGCGGCGCTATCTGAAAGAATTCCTGTCCGACCCGCGCGTCGTTGAAATTCCGCGCCCGCTGTGGTGGCTGATGCTGCGCCTGCTGGTGCTGCCGCTGCGACCGCGCCGCAGCGCCGCGGCCTACGCCGCCGTCTGGTCGCCGCAGGGTTCGCCGCTGCTGGCGCACACCAACGCGCTGGCGCGCGCGGTCGGCGAGCGCGTGCGCGGCGCGGGCTGGCCGCAGGCCGAAGTCCGCGCGGCGATGCGCTACGGGCGCCCCGGCCTCGCCGGCGAACTCGGCAAACTGCACCGGATGAACACGCGCCGCCTGCTGGTCGTGCCGCTGTTTCCGCAATACTCGGCGACGACGACGGCGGCGGTGTTTGACGAGGTGAGCCGCGTGCTGCGCCGCCGCCGCCATCTGCCGGAGGTGCGATTTGTCAACGACTACTGCGGCGAGCAGGGCTATATCGACGCCTGCGCGCGGCGCATACAAACCTTCCGCGACGAACACGGCGCCGGTGACAAACTGCTGTTCTCTTTTCACGGCCTGCCGAAACGCAACCTGCTGAAAGGAGACCCCTACCACTGCCAGTGCCACAAGACCGCGCGCCTGATCGCCGCCGCGCTGTCGCTGCCGGACGACGCATGGCTCATCGCGTTTCAGTCGCGCTTCGGGCGCGCCGAATGGCTCACGCCGTACACCGATGAAACGCTGCTTGAACTGGCGCGGCAAAAAACCGGCACGGTGGATGTGTTCTGCCCCGGCTTCGCGGTGGACTGCCTGGAGACGCTGGAAGAGATTGCGATGCAAAACCGCGAGCGGTTTGAAAGCGCCGGCGGCGGGCGACTGCGCTACATCGCGGCGCTGAACGACGCGCCCGAACACGCCGACTTTCTGGCGCAACTGGTGCTGCGCCACCTGCGCGGCTGGGAGGCGCACGCCGCGGACGACGCCGAAGAACGCGAACGCTCGCGCCGCCGCGCGCTGCAACTCGGCGCGCCGCAATAGCGCGCCTGGCGTGCGCCAATAAAATCGTGCGCGGCTTGGCGGGCCGCCGCATCCATCCGGCGGGCGTTGCCGGGCAGGCGTGCGGATGACGCGGGCGCGCCGCGCTACTTCGGGACTTTCAGCAAGCGCCCGGCCTGCGGTTCGCCGCCGGGATAGAGGGCGTTCAGCAGGCGGATTTTCTCGGCGGCGTGCTCGTTCAGCGGCGAGGCGGAGGCGAGGGCGGCGATGGTGTCGCTGTCCTGCGCGCGCACCAGTCCGATGACGCGCGGCGCCGCCAGCGCCTTCTCTTCCGGCTTCATCGCGCGCAAACTCTCCATCGCCGCGACGAACTCGGCGTCGCGCCCGTCGCACCGGTCGTCGTCCTTGCAGGCGCCGACAAACTGGTACACCTGCTTGTCCTTGAACACCGCGGCGATGCGCGCCGTTCGCCTGCCGTAGGGCGTTTGCGTCTTGACGCGCGCGGTGTAGCCCTCAAGCGCGCCGCCGAGCGGCGCCGCCTGCTCGAGGCCGCGCGGGAACTGCCGGCGCAGGTATTTTTCGGCGCTTTCCCTGCGGTTGCGGTCGCGCAGCGTCAGCATGATGACGGCGCCGTTGTCGCGGGTGCGCGCTTGCAGGCGGTCGGGGCGGTTTTCAATGATCCAGCCTTGCGGAAAAGTCAGCGTGATGTCGAGCAACTCGTGGTAGAAATTCGCGCCGCGTATCGTTCCCTGCCGCGCCGACGCGCCGTACACCAGGCCTTCAAGCCGGCGCAGAAAATCCTCCGGCGATTCCTCGATGGTGCCGGCGGTTTCCATTGAGGCGCTCTCGCGGACGACTTCCTGCAGGCGGTCGTCGTTGTCCGGATGCGTCGCAAAAAGGCCGTGATACACCGCCGGCGGGCGCTTCTCCTCGCGGGCGCGCTGCTTCTCGTATTCCTCGTGCGCTTTCAGCACGCCCAGCACTTCCAGCATCTGCTGCGGCTTGTAACCGACATTGGCGATGTAGCGCGCGCCGAGGCGGTCGGCCTCCAGTTCGGCGGCGCGCCCGTAGCCGCGCACAATCGCGGTGTTGACGAAACCGGCCAGGTTGCGCCAGGTGGAGCCGGCGCCGGTGGCGCGAATCGCGGCCTCGGCGAGCAGCGCCAGCAGCGTGGATTTGGCGTGCTGGCGGACGCCGTGGCGCGCCGTTACATGGCCGATTTCATGCGCCAGCACCGCCGCAAGTTCGCTTTCCGCGTTCAGGTGCGCGAGCATCCCGCGCGTTATGTAGATGTAGCCGCCGGGCAGCGCAAACGCATTGATGACCGGCGAATCGAGCACCGTGAAGTGGTAAATCAGTTCCGGGCGGTGGCTTTTGCCGGCAATGGTCTCGCCGAGTCCGGTGATGTATGCCGCGAGTTCCCTGTTTTCATATGGGCCGCCGTACTGGCCCGGCAGCACCTTGCTGAGGCGCTGCCCGATTTCCAGTTCCTCGTCCTCGCTCATCAGCACCAGTTCGGACTGGCCGCTGACCGGGTTGGTCGCGCAGCCGGGAACCAGAAACACGCCGGCCACCACCGCGGCGGCGGCGAACACGAACCGTGCAAAAGGCGCGAAAGGCGCGCGGCCTGGCGGGGTGCTTGCGGGCGGGGGATTCATCGGGGCATCATGGACGCCGGGGCGCGGCCTGCGTCACGCCGGTGGCGGCGTTCAGGACGGCGCGGCGTCCGGACTCTGTTTTTTCTTGCCGTAGCGGCGGCGGAATTTGTCCACCTGGCCGGCGCTTTCAAGGATTTTCTGCTTGCCGGTGTAGAACGGGTGGCAAGCGGCGCACACCTCCAGCGACAACTGCTCGCCGGACCAGGTTGAATACACCGTGAAACGGTTGCCGCAACTGCAAACCGCCTGAACTTCACGGTAATCGGGGTGAATGTCTGCTTTCATGCTTTTCTCCGCAATGGGCGGCCATGATACCGAAAACCGGGCGGCGCGGCAAGCACAGAATGAAGCCGCGCGGTTGTGGATAACTTTGTGGATAAATTTATTCGCCGGGCATAAATCGTTCCACTTTCAAAGACATGGCGGAAACGGCGCATGCCAATGCAGACAATCGCAAGTGATTGATTTGGCGCTTATTTTATTACAGGTTGCGCGGCGCTGGAAGTTTCACCGGTGCGACTGCGACCGCGCGGGGCGCAACTCCCGCACTTTGTGCATAACTGCTCGTTGTCGCTGAATCAAGGGGTTGCGATTCCGGCAAAATCTCCACCAGCACATCATCCAGAAAGCGCGCGCCGAGCGGCGTAGCCGCATAGCGCAGGCGTCCCGGGGCGCCGCGGCGCTCCACCAGGCCGCGCCGGATCAGCGGCGCGAGGCGCCGTTCCAGCAGGCCGGCGTCAAGGCCAGTGCGCCTGTGAAACAATGACGCCCGGAAGCCGTCCGTCAGGCGCAGCGCGTTCAGCGCGAACTCAAACAGCAGGTCGGCGCCGGCGACCGCGCGCGTCTCGACGCGGCATCTTCCGGCGCGGGCGAGACGGATGTAACGCGCCGGGTTGCGGTGCTTGCGGGTTCGCACCACTGCGCCGGGGCGCGTCCATTTGCCGTGCGCGCCGGCGCCGATGCCGAGGTAGTCGCCGAAGCGCCAGTAGTTCAGATTGTGGCGGCATGTTTTTTTCAGCGCGCCTTTTGTCAGCGCGTAGGCGGACACTTCATAACGCCGGTAACCGCGCCTGTGCAGCAACTCCGTCGCCGCGCACTGCAAACGCCACACGCTGTCATCGTCCGGCAGCGCCGGCGGGCGCGCGTGGAACAGCGTGTTCGGCTCTATCGTCAGTTGATACCACGACAGGTGCTCCGGCGCCAGCGCCAGCGCGCGGCGGACATCGGCCAGGCCCTGCTCCGGCGTCTGCCCCGGCAGGCCGAACATCAGGTCCAGGTTGAGGTTGTCGAAACCGGCGCGGCGCGCGGCGGCGGCGGTTTGCACGATGTCGGCGGCGCTGTGGGCGCGCCCGAGACGGGCCAGCATCGCGTCGTCAAAACTCTGGGCGCCGAGCGACAGGCGGTTGACGCCGGCGTTGCGAAAGCCGCGCAAGTCGGCGTGGCCGGCGCCGGGGTTGGCCTCGATGGTGATCTCGCACGACGGCGTGAACGGAATGCGCGCGCGAACCTCGCGCAGCAACTCCGCGATGGACGCCGCGCCGAACAAATTGGGCGTGCCGCCGCCGATGAAGACGCTGCACAAAGCGCGCCCCTGAAAGCAGTCCGCGCCGGCGGCGAGGTCGGCGTCAAGGTCGGCGATGAGCGCGCGGATGTAGGCGCGTTCGTCAAGCGGCGCCGTCAGCGCGTGCGAGTTGAAGTCGCAGTACGGGCACTTTGACAAACACCACGGCAGGTGTGCATAAAGCGAGAGCGGCGGCAATGTTTCAGTGCTGCCGCGTTCGGCGGCGGCGCCGATTTCACGGGCGCGCACAGGCGCGAGCGGCGGTGTTTCAGCGTGCCTGGGCATTGACCGGAGACCGCATAACAACGCCGCGGATGATTTCGCGCACAGATGCACGCGCTTCAGCGCGCGGCGGCATTGGCCTGCGCCTGCATCTGCACGCGCAGTTCGCCGAAGGCGCGCGCGCGGTGGCTAATCTCGTTCTTCACCGCAGGCGGCAGTTGCGCCGCGGTGCAGCGGTGTTGCGGCAGATAAAACACCGGGTCGTAGCCGAAGCCCCGCTCGCCGCGCGGCTCGCGCGTGATGCGCCCGCGCCATCGCGCCTCGGCCACGACTGGCTGCGGGTCGTCCGCCGCGCGCAGCCACACCGCGGCGCAATGAAAGCACGCGCCCAGCGCGTCGTCGGGAAAGGCGCGCAGTTCGGCCAGCAGTTTCTGCAGGTTGCGCGCATCGTCGGCTACGGCGCCGGCGTAACGCGCCGAGCGAATGCCCGGCGCGCCGTCCAGCGCGTCCACCGCGAGGCCGGAGTCGTCGGCAATCGCCGCAAAGCCGGTCTCGCGGCAGACATGGCGCGCCTTCAGCAGTGCGTTCTCGACAAAAGTGGCGCCGGTTTCCTCGGGGCTTTCCAGGCCGAAGTCGGACTGCGGTTTGAGCGCGAACGGCAGGCCGCGCAATATCGCCCGCAACTCGCGCAGTTTGCCGCGGTTGCCGCTGGCGACGACGACAAACTGCGTTGTCACGAGGCGAGCGCGTCGCGCTGCATCGCGGTGACGGCGCGCGTTCCGGCCTGCGCGAGTTCCAGCATCGCGTCGAGTTCGCCGCGCACGAAGGCGTGGCCTTCGGCGGTTCCCTGCACTTCAATGAAATGGCCGGCGTCGTTGACGACGATGTTCATGTCGGTTTCCGCCTCGCAGTCCTCGGCGTAATCAAGATCAAGCACCGGCGTTCCCTTGTAGATGCCGACCGACACCGCCGACACCAGCCCGTGCACCGGGTCGCGCTCAATGCGGCGGTCGCGCAGCAGGCGGGTGACGGCGTCGCGCAGCGCGATGTAGCCGCCGTTGATGGCCGCCGTGCGGGTGCCGCCGTCGGCCTCTATGACATCGCAGTCTATCGTGATGGTGCGCTCGCCGAGCGCCGCGAGGTCGAGGCAGGCGCGCAGCGAGCGGCCTATCAAACGCTGTATTTCCAGCGTGCGCCCGCCCTGCCGCCCGCGCGCCGCCTCGCGCGGCGTGCGCGTGGCGGTGGCGCACGGCAACATGCCGTATTCGGCGGTCAGCCAGCCGCTGCGCGCGCCGCGCAAAAACGCCGGCACGCGGTCTTCAACGCTCGCCGTGCACAGCACGCGGGTGGCGCCGAAGCAGGCCATGGCCGAGGCGTGCGCGTGGCCGATGCAGCCGCGCTCGAAACGAACCGGGCGCAGTTCGGCGGCGGCGCGCCCGCTGGGTCGTATGCTGGTCACTCGTGCACTCCGTGAAACCGGCATTATGCATTATTATCATGGCGATTGGCGGGCAATCCCGGTGGAACAAAAGCGACAAGTGTTTTTTATGTCATTCGGCGGCGGCGCCGGCAAGCACCGCCGCGCAGTCCGGCGGGTTTGCCGCGAAGCGCGGGCGTTCGGCCTGTTCGACGCAATCACCGGCCACACCGACCGGAGCCTGCGGCGCGATTTCCCGGACTTCTGGAAGGAACACGGCGCGTTTATCGAGGCCAACAAGCGGCGCGGCTACGGTTGCTGGCTGTGGAAACCGTTTCTGATACTGCGCCGCTTGCAGGCGATGCGCGAAGGCGACATCCTGCTGTATGCGGACGCCGGCTGCGAACTCAATCCGTACGGCAAACCACGGCTGATTGAGTATCTTGAAATGTGCGCCGCGCATTCGGTGGTGACTTTC
>RKSI01000193.1 GCA_007570905.1 Gammaproteobacteria bacterium | reverse complement strand
GTTGCGGCGAGGCGCTTGAACTCGGCGGGGCTGGCGTAGCGGCGCACCGGCCAGTAGCCCGGCGCCGGGCGCAGGTATTGGCCGATGGTCAGCAAATCCACGCGGTGGCGGCGCAGGTCGTGCATCACCGCGACGATTTCCTGCGGCGTTTCGCCGAGGCCAAGCATCAAACCCGACTTGGTTGGTATCGCCGGGAAACGGCGTTTGTGTTCCAGCAGCAGTTGCAGCGACGCGCGGTAATCGGCGCCGGCGCGCACTTCGCGGTACAGCGAAGGCGCCGTTTCAATGTTGTGGCCAAACACATCGCACGGCGCGCGCGCCAGCGCATCCAGCGCGCGCGTCATATGTTTGCGGAAGTCCGGCGTCAGGATTTCAATGCGCGTCGCCGGCGACATCTCGCGCAGCGCGCCGATGCAGGCGGCGAAATGGGCGGCGCCGCCGTCGGCAAGGTCGTCGCGGTCCACCGATGTGATGACGATGTATTCGAGCCGCAGGCGCGCAATCAGCCGCGCCAGGCGGCGCGGTTCCAGCGGGTCGGGCGGCTGCGGGCGTCCGTGCGCGACATCGCAAAACGCGCAGCGGCGCGTGCAGCGGTCGCCCAATATCATGAAGGTCGCGGCGCCGCGCGAGAAACATTCGTTCAGGTTCGGGCATTTGGCCTCTTCGCAAACGCTGTGCAGGCCGCTCTCGCGCAAATCGCGGCGCAACTGCCGCACGCGCGGGCTGGCAACGGGCTTGATACGCAGCCAGCGCGGTTTGGTGATGCGTTCATCACGCGCGGCGATAGCGGCGGCGCTTCTCGCGCGTATTAGTTTGTCGGCGCCGCGCCGGTGGGTTGCGGGGGTCGCGCGTGATGACGCGCCGTGTTCAATGTTGCTCACAGCCGCACCGCCAGAGTTGCGCGTAACACTGCGCCGGCTTTGTCCGCGCTGCGCCGGCAGGTCGCGGGGGTTGCGTGCAATGCCGCGCTGTATTTGTCTGCACTGCGCCGGCAGGTTGCAGGGTTTGCGCACGACGCCGCGACGCCTGCAACGCTTTCACAGCCGCACCGCCAGACTGCGCGCAACGCCCGCGCCGGCGCTTTCCACATCCATCGCCACGCCACAGTCCGCCAGTTGCGTCGCCTTCACGCCGCGCTGGCCGCACGCGACGATGCCGGCGAAGGGCGACAAGTCCATGCACACATTCAGCGCCACGCCGTGATAACAGCGCCCGTTGAAAACGCTCAATCCCAGCGACGCAATTTTGCGCGCCCCGACATACACGCCGGGCGCGCCCGGCAAACGGCGCGCGCGAACGCCGCAATCACCGAGAAAGGCAATGACGGCCTCTTCCAGCAAACCGACAAAACGCCGCACGCCAAGGCCGCGGCGTTTAAGGTCAAGCAATGTGTAGAGCACGGCCTGACCGGGGCCGTGATAAGTAGCCTGGCCGCCGCGGTCGCTGTGCACGACGGGGATGGCGCTTGCAGCCCGCAACCGGTGTGCTGATGCCGTCGTGCTGTCGGTTTGCACAACCGGAGCAACACCGCCGGCAGTCCGGAGTCTGCGCGCCTGTGCTGCCGCGCTGTCGGCGTGTGCGACCGGAACAGCGCCATCGGCAGCCGGGGAAAAGCCGGAACGAGACCCTGCATTGACACCGCCCGCGACCGGCGCGGCGCGGCGGCCCAGCGTATAAACCGGCCAGTGTTCCAGCAGCCACAGTTGGTCCTCGCCGCCGGCGCCGCGCGTGCGTGTGTAACGGCGCATCGCGGCGAACTCGGCGGCGTAGTCGCGGCGTCCGCGGCAATGCAGCGGCAGCGGCGCGCCGCCCATTGTGTGCAGCGTCGTGCGCGGCAGCGTGTCCGCCGGGCGCGTCACCGCCGACAGCCTTGCAGCGGCAGCGCCGCGCCCCCTCGTTGTGTGCGGCAACGTGTTCATCAATGGGTAGTGTACACTTGCCGCCCATGCGCGCGCTTTATCCGGAAATCAGCGAAAACCGTTCGTTTTTCCTGCCGGTGGACGAACTGCACACGCTCTATGTGGAAGAATGCGGCAATCCCGACGGGCTGCCGGCGCTGTTTCTGCACGGCGGGCCGGGCGCCGGGTGCGAGACCAACCACCGCCGCTTTTTCAATCCCGGCGCCTGGCGCATCGTGCTGTTTGACCAGCGCGGCAGCGGGCGCTCAACGCCGCACGCCGAACTGAAAGACAACACCACGCAGCACCTGATCGCCGACATTGAAAAAATACGCGCGCATCTCGGCATTGAACGCTGGGTTGTGTTCGGCGGCTCGTGGGGTTCGACGCTGGCGCTCGCCTACGCCGCGGCGCACCCGCAGCGCTGCCTGTCGCTGATTCTGCGCGGCGTGTTTCTGTGCCGGCGCCGCGATTTGCTGTGGTTTTACCAGGACGGCGCACGCTTTCTTTTCCCGGACTGGTGGCGCTCGTTTGAGGAAGTCATCGCGCCGGAAGAGCGCGGCGACATGATAAGCGCCTATCACCGCCTGCTGACCGGCGACGACGAGCAGGCGCGGCTGAAAGCCGCCATCGCGTGGTCGGTGTGGGAAGGACGCACCGCGACGCTGCGGCCCAAGCATTCCGTCGTCGAGTTCTTCAGCAACCCGCATGTCGCGCTGAGCCTGGCGCGCATTGAATGCCATTATTTCATCAACCGCATCTTTCTCGGCGAAGGGCAACTGCTGGACGACGCCGCCAAAATCGCCGATATTCCGGGCGTGATTGTGCACGGGCGCTACGATGCGGTGTGCCCGCTGGAGCAGGCGTGGCTGCTGCACCGGCACTGGCCGCGGGCGACACTGCAAATCGCCGACGCCGCCGGGCATTCGGCGTTTGAACCGGCCATCATTCACCGCCTGGTTGAAGCCACCGACGCGGCGGCGCGGCAATTCGGCGCGCGGTGATTGCGCTGTTGCAGCGCGTGTCTTCCGCCGGCGTCGAGGTGCGCGGCGAGACCGTCGCCGAAATCGGCGAAGGCATTCTGGCGTTTGTCGCGGTGCAGCCAGGCGACACCAAGGCCGACGCCGAAAAGATGGCCGCGCGCATTCCCGGTTACCGCATTTTCAACGACGACCAAGGACAGATGAACCGCTGCATCGCCGACATCAACGGCGGCCTGCTGCTGGTGCCGCAATTCACGCTGGCGGCGGACACGCGCAAGGGCACGCGCCCCGGCTTCTCGACCGCCGCCGGGCCGCGCCTGGCCGAAGAGATTTTCACGCACCTTGCCGACTGCGCCGCGCGCCGCCACGCCAACACCGCGCGCGGGCATTTTGGCGCCGACATGCGGGTGCACCTGGTGAACGAGGGGCCTGCGACCTTCGTGCTGCAAACCGGGCGCCGCTGATTGGGCGGCAGCCTGACCGCGCACCGGGCGCGGCGCGGGCATCCGGCCCGCGGATTGGCCGCCGTCGGCCGGGGCGCGGTGTTTTCCGGCGCCATCGGTTATAATCGGTTTCCCCACACGGAAGTTCCCGCAACATGACCGCGCGCATCAGCAGCGTCCGGCGCCACACCGCCGAGACACAGATAGACATTGAACTGAATCTGGACGGTTCCGGCGAGAGCCGCATTGAAATCGGCATTCCGTTTCTTGAACATATGCTCGACCAGTTCCGCAAGCACGGCTGCTTTGACATTGACCTGCGCGCCACAGGCGACCTGGAAGTGGACGACCACCACACCGTTGAGGACACCGGCATCACGCTGGGCCAGGCTTTCGCCAAGGCGCTCGGCGACAAGAAAGGCATCCGCCGCTACGGTCACGCATATGTGCCGCTGGACGAGGCGTTGTCGCGCGTGGTTGTTGATTTTTCCGGGCGGCCGGGGCTTGACTATCATGTTCGTTACCCGCGCGCGCGCATCGGCGAGTTTGATGTGGACCTGATTCACGAGTTCTTCCAGGGCTTTGTCAATCACGCGCAGGCGACGCTGCACATCGACAATATGCGCGGCGACAACAGCCACCACATCGCCGAGACCGTGTTCAAGGCGTTCGCCAGGGCGTGCCGCATGGCGGTGGAGCCGGACCCGCGCATGGCCGCCGGCCTGCCCTCGACAAAAGGCGTGCTTTGACGCTTTAAGCGCCCGCCGCCGCCGGCGCCGGCGGCCCGCACAATGACCACCATCACCATCGTGGATTACGGCATGGGCAACCTGCGCTCGGTCGAGAAGGCGCTGCAATGCGTCAGCCCGCAGCGCACGCGCATTGTGACCGGCGGCGACGCCGGCCTGATAGACGGCGCCGACAAGGTCGTCTTTCCCGGACAGGGCGCCGCCGGCGACTGCATGGGCGCGATTCACGCGCGCGGTCTTGCCGCGCCGCTGGCGCGCGCCGCCGCCGAAAAACCGTTTCTCGGAATTTGCATGGGGCTGCAGGTGCTGCTCGAGCGCAGCGACGAGAACGGCGGCACCGACTGCCTCGGCGTGTTCGCGGGCCGCGTGCGCCACCTGAACGAACACGCAGGCGCGGCGCCGGGGCGCAAGATACCGCATATCGGCTGGAACCGCGTGCGGCAGACGCGGCGCCACCCGCTGTGGCACGGCATCGCCGATGACGAGCATTTTTATTTTGTGCACAGTTACCATGTTGAACCCGCCGACGACGCGCTGGTGGCCGGGCGCACCGAATACGGCGCGGAATTCGCCTGCGCCGTCGCCTCCGGCCTGGTGTTCGCGGTGCAGTTCCACCCCGAGAAAAGCGCCGCCAACGGCCTGCGCCTGCTGGAAAATTTTGTGCGCTGGGACGGCGCGCTTTGAGCGCGGGTGCGTTATACTGACGGCCACGGGGCACCGCTATGCTTCTGATTCCCGCCATTGACCTGAAAGACGGCAACTGCGTGCGCCTGCGCCAGGGCCGGCGCGACGAGACCACCGTGTTTTCCGACGACCCGGTCGCCACCGCCGAACGCTGGGCCGAGGCCGGCGCCGAGCGCCTGCACATCATCGACCTCGACGGCGCCGCCAGCGGCAAGCCGGAAAACATGCAGTGGGTTGAGCGCATCACCAAACAATCGCCGCCGGCGGCTTCACCACGCTGGAAAACATCGAGGCGCTGTGCGCGACCGACGAAGAAGGCATACACGGCGTGGTGCTGGGGCGCGCGCTGTACGAGGGCACGCTGGACCTCGCCAAAACCCGCGAACTCGTCAACCGGCTGCGCCCGCCGCCGGAACGGGGCTGAGGGTGGCGCCGGCGCGTGGGAATTGCCGGGTCATGAAATGCCGGCTGCGCCAGCCGCCGGGCCGGGGCTGACAATGCCGCTGGCGAGGCGCGTTATTCCGTGTCTTGATGTGAACCGGGGCCGCGTCGTCAAGGGCGTGAACTTTGTCAACATCACCGACGCCGGCGACCCGGTGGAAATCGCCGGGCGCTACAACGACGAAGGCGCCGATGAAATCACCTTTCTCGACATCACCGCCAGTTCCGACGGGCGCGACATCATGCTCGGCATTGTCGAGCGCGTCGCGGGCGAGGTCTTCATGCCGCTGACCGTCGGCGGCGGCGTGCGCGATGTCGAGGACATCCGGCGGCTGCACCGCGCCGGCGCCGACAAAATTGCAATCAACACCGCCGCCGTGCACGACCCGGACCTGGTGCGCCGCGCCGTTGAAAAGGTGGGGACGCAGTGCATCGTCGTCGCAATAGACGCGAAGAAAAACAACGGCAACTGGGAAATCTACACGCACGGCGGGCGCACGCCGACGGGCCTTGACGCGGTGCAGTGGGCGCGGCGAATGGAAGACTGCGGCTGCGGCGAAATCCTGCTGACCAGCATGGACCGCGACGGCACGCGCAAGGGCTTCGACCTGGCGCTGACACGGCGCATCAGCGAGAGCGTGAACATCCCGGTCATCGCGTCCGGCGGCGTCGGCTGTCTGGAGCACCTGGTGGAAGGCGTTACCGAAGGGCTGGCCGACGCGGTGCTGGCGGCCAGCATCTTTCATTACCGCGAACACACGATACGCGAGGCCAAAGAGTATATGCGGGCGCGCGGAGTGGAGGTGCGGCTTTGAGCGGGTTGGGCGGGGCGCATTTGCGCGCTCGCGGCATTGCGGGTGCGGCCTTGAGCGGTTTGGCCGGGGCGGGCGTTGGCGGGCGCGTGGGCGGCGCGCCGGGAATTGTTTAGGCCGGAGGCGGGGAGAAACGAAATGGCGGACATCATCAAGCGCATTGCCGATGTGCTGGAACAGCGCAAGAGCGCCGGCGCCGGGGAATCATACAGCGCCTCTCTCTACCGCAAGGGCGACAACGCCATTCTTGCGAAAATCGCCGAAGAAGCGGATGAGTTGATTGAGGCGGCGGGCGAGGCGGCTGGCGAAACCACAGGCGAAGCGGCGCACGAGGAACAGCGGCGGCGCATCCTCCACGAAATGGCCGATCTGTGGTTTCACTGCCAGGTGCTGCTCGCGCACAAAAACATCGCAGTGGAAGAACTGCTGGCGGAACTGGAACGGCGTTTCGGCACTTCCGGCCACGAAGAAAAGCGCCGGCGCGGGGAATGAGGCAGCGAACGATGCGGGCGGCAGAGTGCAACGAAAACTACCGTTCGTCGGCTATTTAATACCGCTCATTC
>RKSI01000065.1 GCA_007570905.1 Gammaproteobacteria bacterium | reverse complement strand
TAGCCGCGCGGCCGGCGCGGGGCACGGCGCGCGCCTTCCACCCGTTCCCCGGCAGCGCCGCCGGCGTGCCCGGCGCGGCCCGGTTGGGCGACGGGTTTCCATCGCGCAGCGCAAGGGTTTCGCGCACTTCCACCGGAAGCGCCTCGGTGAACAGATTGATGTTGCGTCCCGACCCTGTCGTGAAATGCGTGTTGATGCCCCTGACACTCCACACCAGCCTGCGTGTCTCCTCGGTGAAGTCATCGTCCTGCGCGGCGGACATCGTGATGACATCCGCCTTGTCTTGTTCGGTGAAGAAGAGATTGTCAAAGTTGTCGCGCTGCCAGGCGACTGAAATATGGGAACCCAACTCTTCATCAAGCGGTGCAAACTCCCACGAACGGGAATCAGGCAAGGCAACATCATCCGGCAGTGAAATCCGGAAACGACGGTCGCCCTGCCCCTCATGCAGCACCACCTTCGACAAGGTCGTCCCCTGGCTGCCATCCGGCGTGTAATGGAAGGCGGCAAGACGGTCTTCTTCGTCCATCAGCAGGGTGTTCTGTCCGTCCCCCGCATTGAGCGCGGCCAAAATCTGCACCGGAATGCGGGTGGCGGGGTTGCCGCTCAAGTCCAGGCGGATGAGGCCGCCGCCGATGCCGTCAAGCAGGTCCTTCGGAAAATCGCCGAGGCCGTTGTCGCTCAAGTCCAGTGTCCGCAAGCCCGGCATGTCATGAAAATCGCCGCTGCGAAATTGCAGCGTGCCGCCGCCGGAAGTCACCGTCAGCGCGCCGACCGCGCCCAACAGCGCCCTGTCAATGGAAGCGCAATGCGTGCCCCCCGAACCCATGCTCGCCAGACTCGTCAATATGGCGGCCCGCACCCGCGCACTGCGTTCACAGATGCTGGACACGGTGGCGCTGGTTTCAACCGTCACCGGCGCCGTCGCCGTCAGCGTGAAATCCGGCCCGTCCACCGCCGCCATCACCGTCAGATGATGGCTGGAAGACATCGCCGGCAGCGACCGCCCGGGCGCCACCGACAAGGCGCCGCTTGCGGTGTCAATCACAAACAGCCCGCCGGCGTCCGCCGCCAGCGTGTATGCGTAATCAAGGCCCGCCGCGACCGCGCTGCCGGCGCTGGGCACAGGCTGCGGCTGCCAGTCAATGACCGGCGCCCCGGCCAATGCGCCCGGCGCAATCCGGTTCGGCGCCGGGTTGGCGTCGCCGAGCACAAGGGTCTCGCGCACCTCCACCGGAAAGTCTTCGGTGAACAGGCCGAATACCTGCGGCGACGGCTCCAGCCGGAGATAGCCGTTCACACGGCCCGCGCGGTACCGCCACCGCAAACGATGCCCTGTCTCGCGGGCAAAATTGTCATCCAGCGAAACGGCCATTGTCAGCGTGGACATCCCGCGCCTTATACTGAAAAAGTTGGTCTGACGCTCCGCTCTGTTAAAGGAAGTGACGGTGACCGTCCAACTGGCGCCTTCACGCAGCACGCCGCTCTCCAACTCGAAAGAGTTGAGAAAATGAACGGCGGCGACGCCCGCCGGCGGGAAAACCCGGAAGCGGCTGGTCCGCCCCTCGTGCAATACCAGCCGCGACAAGGTCGTCGCCTGCCCGGCATCCAGCGCATATTGAAGGCCGGGAAGGCGGTCTTCCCTGTCAATCAGCAGATAATTGGAGAATTCACCCCCCCTCGTCCCTCTGCCATTCTCAACGGTGTCCATATAAGCCATAATCCGCGGCGGAATGCGCGTCATCGGATTGTTCCTGATGTCAAGTTGGTAAAACCCGCCTCTTCTCCTGGCCGGAATATCATCCAGGATGTTGGCCGGCAAATCCTGGAGGCCGTTGTTACGCAAGTCCAGCGCCTGCAAGTTCGGCATGTCGGCGAAATCCCCCGCCTGCAACTGAATGGCGGCGCCGCCGGAAGTGACGGTCAGTTCCCTGATGGCCGCCAGTTGCGAGCGCCGCACCAGATTGCAGCGGTTGTCGTCGGCGGTTTCGGGCGTCGCCGCCAGAATGGCCGTTCTGACCGCTTCAGTGCGGGCGCAGATATTGACGCCGCCGACCACCTCAATAACCGCCTGCGCCGTCGCCGCCAGCGCAAGATGCGCCCCGGTTGCGGTAACCATCACAACCACATCGTGCATGCCCGGCGTGTATATCTGCCCGGATGCCGGCCACAGGGCGCCGGTTGCGGTGCTGATGGTGAACAGCCCGCCGGCCTCCGACACCAGCGCGTATTCATAGCCGAGACCCGCCGCGACTTCGGCGCTCGCGCTGGGCACGGCCTGCGGCGCCCAGCCGGTTGCCGTGGCCGTTGAGGCCGCTTCAACCCGGTTGGGCTGCGGGTTGGCGTCGCGCAGCACAAGATGCTCGCGCACCTCCACCGGGATTTCCTCGACCGCCAAACTCCATTGCACACCCTCCGACAAATAAATGCTGTCTTCGCTCCATACCCACTGCAACATGCGCGACGCCGTTGTTTCTTCCGCAAAATCCTCATCCGGCATCCACGATATGCTCCTGTCATGAACCGTGACCACGCCGACAATCTGGGCGGGCGGGGTTAAGCGA
>RKSI01000082.1 GCA_007570905.1 Gammaproteobacteria bacterium | reverse complement strand
TGCGACGCCGTGCCGCCCAGCCGGTACGACACCGACAATGTGCTTTCATGCGCCGCGCCGGTCGCGGTCGCGCTGACGATGAAGTTCAGTTCGGCGGCGGCGCTGTCAGGCTCCTGCGCCACAACGCTTTCCGGCTCAACCGAAAACACAAAGCGGCTCTCCATGCTCGCGGCTATCGTCGCCGTTGAAGACGCGCCTTCCGCAACCACGACACCCGCGGCGCCCTGCGCCGCGCCAAGCGTCAGGCTGAAGGTCTCGGTCGTCTCGCGCGCGCCGTCGTTCAATATCCTTATCGTCCGGATAACGCGCTCCCTCTGGCCCGCGGCGAACGACACCGCGCCCGACGGGAAAACGGCCAGCGCCGCGCCCTGCGCGTCGGCAAAATCGGACGCCTCGGCGTCATCGTCGCCGGCGGCGTCGGTCGGGCCGGTATTCCACGCCATCGTCACGGTCTCTCCGGCGCCGACCTGACCGCCGCTCAGCGTCACCGTGAACTCCGCCGCCGCGCCCTCAAGCACCGGCGAAGACGGCCCCGAAACCGCCGCCGTGATGACATCGTCGTCCGCTATCCGAATCGTTGCCGGGTCCGGCAACTCCAGCGCCACGCCGTCCGCAAACATCGGATTCAACACTCTCAACACGATGGTCTCGGTGGTCTCGTTCAAATCGTCATCCACCAGACTCAACACCACCCGCGTCGCGCTGCCGCCGGCGGCGATGGACGCCATGCCGGTCATGCCGCCGGCGTAGTCGGCGCTGTCCGCCGTGCCTTCCAGCATCCAGGTCATCGTAACCTCGCGCTCCGTAACCAGCGGCCCGGCGTTGTCGCCCAGCGTGATGACAAAGGTCGGGCTGGCGGCGCCGTCTTCCGCAAGCGGCGTCTGCAGCGCGCTCACCGACAGCCCCGGCGCCATGCCGTCGGCGGCGATGGACGCGGCGGCGGGCGAACCCGTGACCGTGAACCGGCCGGCAACGCCGAGCACCTCGTCCACCGAGAACACAAACGCCTGCGTAACAACCTCCACCGCGCGGTCTGCGGCAATCGCAATCGGCACCGTCACCATCGTGACGCCCGGGAAGAACGCCGCCGTGCCGTTCGGCAACATGCCGTAGCCGCTGAAGTCATCCGCCGTCGCCGCGACGCCGTCGTCGCCGGGCACGCCGGCAATGCTCCACGGCACCACTATCGGCGCCGTCTGCGAACTGTCCAGCGTCAGGGTGAACACCGCCGTGTCGCCCTCCGACACCGGCGCCGCCGGGCCGGACGACGCCAGCGTCAGCGGGTCGTCGTCGGTCAATTCAAGCGTCTGCGCGGCGCGGTTCGCAATCCAGTAACCGCCGGCGGCCGTCACGCCGCCGAGGCGCGCGACGATGGTCTCGGTGCTCTCGTTCATGCTGTCGTCATTCAGCGCAAGCGTCGCGCCCGCCGCCGCGACGCCCGGCCAGCCCGCCGGCAGCGTCAGCGTGCCGCCGCCGATGTAGTTGGACGGCAAATCGTAGTCAGCGCCCGCCGTCGCGCTGCCGGCCAGGGTGTAGGCAATCGTCGCCGTCGCCTCAAACACCGCCGTGGTGGAAACCGATGTCTGCGTCGCCTGCAACGCCACGCCGCCGGCGCTCTCGGCGACACGCGCGGAAGCCCACGCAAGTCCAACCTCCAGCCGCTGGTCGGCGCGCGGCGCAATCCGGGCCGCCGCCGACGACATCTCCGCGTTCAATTCGGCGCGTCCCGGGTTGTCGCCCACATCCGGCGCGCTCAGCTCCAGCGTGACGGTCTCGGTCGCCTCGGCATGGTTGTCGGGCGTTATCAAAAGCGCCACCGTCCTCGTCGTAACGCCGGCGCCAAAGCGCAGCGTGCCGGTCGCCGCATCCACGCCGTCGGCGCGGCGGTAATCGGAACCCGCGGAACCCCGCGACGCCGTGCCGCCCAGCCGGTATGACACCGACAGCGTGGCCGGATGCGCCACGCCGGTCGCGGTCGCGCTGACGATGAAGTTCAATTCCGCGGCGCCGCTGCCCGGCTCCCGCACCACGCCGGTTTCAGCCTCCACCGAGAACACAAAGCGGCTTTCCACGCTCGCGGCAATCCCGGCGTCGGCAAACGCGCCCTGCGTAACCACGACGCCCGCCGCGTCCTGCGCGGCGCCAAGCACCAGACTGAATGCCTCGGTCGTCTCGCGCACGCCGTCGTCGCGTATCGGTATCGGGCCGGCAACCGCCTGCGTCTCGCCGGCGGCGAACGACACCGCGCCCGACGGAAACGCGCCGCCAAAGTCCGCCGCCGCGGCGTCGGTGTCGCCGGCGTCGGCGGTCGCGGCGATGCTCCACGGCACCGTCAAGGTCGTGCCGGTGGCCACGCCGCCGCCAAACAGCGACACCGTGAACGATGCCGCCGCGCCCTCCGCCACCGGCGCGGACGGGCCGGTCACTGTCGCGGTAATCACATCGTTGTCGGTTATCTCTATCGTCACCGTCTGCGGAAGCAGCGACACCGCGCCCGCCGGATTCACATCCGACAACGCCAGCGTGATGCTCTCGGCGGCCTCGTTCAGGTTGTCGTCGGCCAGAT
>RKSI01000019.1 GCA_007570905.1 Gammaproteobacteria bacterium | reverse complement strand
CGGCGCAGCCGCCGCCGGCGCAACCGCCCGCGACCGGCGCGCCGGACACCGCCCCGTGAACGCCGTTTCGGCGGCGGCGCGCGGTCTGGTCTTCGTTCTTGTTCCGTTTCTGTGCGCTTGCGGCACCGTCCAGAAAGTCGGCGAATGGATCGGCGGCGACGACGACGGCTACCTGACCGAAGTTGCCTCGCGCCTGGTCATCGAGACCGCGTGGTCGGAATCCGCCGGCGCGCGCTCTCGCGGCAATGACGCCGCGCTGCTGCCGCTAATCGGCGACGAGCGCATTTACACCTGCGATATAGAGGGCCGCGTCACCGCCTTCGCCGCGTCCGACGGCGACACGATATGGCTGAATGAACTGGATGTGACGGCGAGTTTCGGCGTCGGCGGCGGCGGCGACCTGGTGCTGGTCGGCACGCTGCAAGGGGAAGTCATCGCGCTCAGCGCCGAATCCGGCGACGAGGCGTGGCGGCGGCGCTTCGGCGAGGAAATCACCGCCATCTCGGCGACGCACCGCGGCGCCGTCGTTGTGCGCACCGCCGACGGCGGCATCTTCGCGCTCACCTCAAGCACCGGCAGAACCCGCTGGAAATACAGCGAGCCGCTGCCGTCGCTGACGCTGAAGGGCATGAGCACGCCGGTTTTCTACCGCGACATCGTGTTCGTCGGCCTCGACAACGGGCGCCTGCTGCTGCTGAACCTGAACAACGGGCGCATCATGCAGGAGATGAAACTCGGCATCAGCATCGGCGGCACCGACCTCGACCGCATCGTGGATGTGGACGGGCGCATGGTGGTGCGCGGCGACTTCTTCTACGCCGCCGCCTACCAGGGGCGGATGATTGCGGTGGATGTCAAGCGCGGCAAACTGCTGTGGACGGTGGACGCCTCGTCGTACGCCGGCCTGGATGTGGACGATGACAATGTCTATGTCGTCACGGTGGACAACCGCGTCGTCGCTTTCGACCGTTTCAGCGGGCGCGAGTTGTGGAGCAACGGCGAACTGCTGAAAAGCGGGCTGAGCGCGCCGCTGCGCATCGGCTCGCTGGTTGTCGTCGGCAGCGAACGCGGTGATTTGTACTGGCTGTCGCGCAAGAGCGGCGCGCTGCTGGACCGCACCGAAGTGGCGTCGTCGGCGCTGGCGGCGCCGCTGGCCGCGGGCCGCCGCAAGGTCGCGGTGCTGGACCGCGACGGCGACTTGTCCGTCGTCGCCGTCACCGGCGTGCGCAAGGCAAGCCGCTGACGCGCCGGCAACGCATTGATTGAGGGTGCCGATGCGGAAAATCGCACTGGTGGGCCGGCCCAATGTCGGCAAATCCACGCTGTTCAACGCGCTGACGAAAAGCCGCGCGGCCATCGTCTCTGAAACGCCGGGCTTCACGCGTGACCGGCACTACGGCGTCGTCCGGCGCGATGCGCGCGGCCTGCTGCTGGTGGACACCGGCGGCCTGGCCGGCGAGAGCGCCGGCGTCGGCGGATGGGTCGAGGCGCAGACGCGCTGCGCCATCGCCGAGGCCGACCTCGTGTGTCTCGTGGTCAGCGCCGCCGACGGCCTCAACGCCGGCGACGAACTGCTCGCCGACGAACTTCGCAAGTCCGGCAAACCGCTGTGGCTTGTCGTCAACAAAACCGACGGCCGCGACCGCGCCGCCGCCGCCGCCGAATTCTCGCCGCTCGGCATCGCGCCCGGTTACTGCACCGCGGCGCTCAGCAACCGCGGCATCGCGCCGTTGCTGGACGGCCTGCTTGAACAATGGGGCGCGGCCTGCGACGCCGGGCGGCGCGGCGTGCGCATCACTTTTCTGGGGCGCCCCAATGCCGGCAAATCCACGCTGGTCAATCATCTGCTGGGCGACCAGCGTCTCGTCACCTGCGACGAACCGGGCACGACGCGCGACAGCATTGAAACGCCGTTCACCTTCGCGGGCCGCGCGCTGACGCTGGTGGACACCGCCGGCGTGCGCCGCCGCTCCCGCACCGGCGACGGCGACGAGAAGCTCAGCGTGATGAAGGCGCTGGAAAACATCTTCTCCGCCGATGTCGCGGTGCTGATTTGCGACGCCGGCGAAGGCGTGACCGACCAGGACGCCAGCCTTGCGGCGCGCGTGATAGAGCAGGGGCGGGCGCTGGTCATCGCGCTTAACAAGTGGGACCTTGTCGGCGACGACAATGGCGAGGGCGCGGTGCGCCGCAGCGTGGACACCCGGCTGCGTTTTCTCGACTATATTGAGGTGCGCCGCGTGTCGGCGCTGCACCGGCGCGGGCTTTCCGGGATGTTGCGCGCCGCCGTGTCGGCGTGGGACAAGGCGGCGGTGCGCGTGCCGACGCCCGAATGCAACCGCCTGCTGCAAGCCGCGCTGTCGCGCCATCCGCCGCCGGCGACGCGCGGCGCAATCAAACTGCGTTATATGCACCAGGGCGGCAGCCACCCGCCGCACTTCGTCATTCACGGCAGCCGCGTCGAGCGCCTGACGCAGGATTACAAGCGCTATCTTGCGTCATACCTTCGCAAGCAACTGCACCTGACCGGCACGCCGGTCTCACTGGAATTTCACGCGGCGCCGAACCCGTACGCACCGCG
>RKSI01000091.1 GCA_007570905.1 Gammaproteobacteria bacterium | reverse complement strand
AACACGCCGAATGGGTCGTGAATCTGGCCGGGGAAGGCACCGGCCCGGAGATTTCGGTCAGTTTGTCCACCGGCGGCGCCGTCACGCAACTTGGCAACCGCGGTATTTACGAAATGGGCGACCTCGACATCGGCTCCACGCTGTCGTTCAACCTTCTGGTTCGCAACAGCGGCACCTGGCCTCTGGAGATTGGCGCCATCCACATCGGCGGCAGCCGCAGCGGCATTGAGGGCCACCACATCCGGATGAACCCGCCGCTGTCGCTACAACCCGGGTTTTTCCAGAGTTACGCGATTAACCGCCCGTTCAGGCCGGCGCGGTTCAGGCCGCTGCGAAGAGGGGTGCACGACATTGATGTATCCATAGACAGCAACGCCTTTTCCTTCCCCGTGCACGAGACCTTCCTGCGGGTCAGGGCCGTCGGGCCGGAGATTGCGGTGCGCATCGGCGGCTCCGATGTAACTTCCGGCTCCGGAAGTTACGCATTCGGCGGCGTGCGCCGCCATCTGACCGAAACCGTGACGCTGCAAGTCGGCAACGCCGGCGAGAGGGTGCTTGACATTGAATCAATCGGCGCGACCGGCGCCGGTTTCAGCCTCAGCGGCGGCGCCCGCGAGATTGCGCCGGGCGGGACCGGAGAGTGGCGCCTGCATTTTACGCCGGTAGGGGACGGCGCGACTTACCGGGGTGCGCTGACCATCGCCAGCAACTATTTTCATCTGCCCGACTGGAGGCTGGATTTGAGCGGCGCCGTCGGCGAGCCGGAGATGACCGTCTCGGTCGGCGGGTCGGATTTTGAATCCGGCGCCGGCGCCTACGACTTCGGGCGGGTGCAAACCGGCACGACGGAAATCGCCGCAGTGACGGTCGCCAACACCGGCACCGCCAAACTCGGAGTGACATCGGTGCAGGCGGGCGGCGGCGCTTTCAGCGTCACCGGCGACAGCCCGCGCTTCATCGCCGCCGGTTCTTCCGCCACCTGGGGCCTGCGCTTCACCCCGCCGGACAGCGCTACCAGGCACCGGGCGGTGCTGGTCATCGTCAATGACGATGCCGACGAAAGCCGCTGGACGCTGCCGCTGACAGGCGGCGGCGGCGAGCCGGACCTGCATGTCGAGATTGGCGACCCCGGCTTCAGTTCCGGCGCCCGGCATTACGGCTTCGGCAATGTTACCGGAGGCACGACGGCGACCGCCGAGGTGCGGGTGTACAACCGCGGCGACGCGAAGTTGAATCTCCGCTCCGCCGCGCTGCAAGGTTCCGCGTGGATGTTTCTTGACGGCGCGGACATCCGGCAAATCGCGCCCGGTTCTTCCGCCACCTGGCTGGTGCGTTTCACGGCGCCGCGGATCAGAATTCCGTTTCAGTACGCGACCCTGTCCATTGCCAGCAACGACATGGACGAGGGATTCTGGCAGTCCGACCTGCAGGGAGGTGTCGCCTTGCCTTATATGGATGTCAATGTGGGCGGGATGGAATTCGGCGACGGCCTTCCGCGAGGGCCGCGCTACCCGTTTGGCCGCGTGCGGCAGGGTTCGGACCGTGCCGCGGGAGTGCGGGTTCGCAACACCGGCAGCGCGGATCTTCATGTCCGCTCCATCGCGGTGACCGGCGCCGGTTTCAGCCTGGTGGATGACGACCCGCGCAAAATCCTGCCGGTGTTTTCCGACGAATGGGGGCTGCGTTTCAATCCGCCGCCCGTTCCGGGCACTTATCACGGGGTGTTGACCATCGTCAACGACGACCCCGACCGCGCCCGCTGGAGTCTGCCGCTGGAAGCGGTCAGTGTCGGGCCGGACATCGCCGTCCGGGTGGGCGGCACGGACTTCGGGTCCGGCGCCGGAAGTTACGCCGTTGAGACGACCTCGACGGCGGCGCCGGTCAGCGTGCCGGTGACAATCGCCAACGAGGGCAACGCGCCTCTTCATCTGCAATCCATCGCCGCCGGCGGCGGCAACTACCGCCTTCTCAGCACCGCGACGCGCACCTTGGCGGCGGGCGCTTCCGCTTCGTGGACGCTGCTTTTTGAACCGGGCGCCAGCGCCATCACCTATGGCGGAATGCTGACCATCGTCAGCGACGACGCCGACGAAGGCCGCTGGAGTCTGCCGCTGGCGGGCACCGTCATCGGCCCCGAGATTGCGATTGAGCCGGACATCACGCGCCACGATTTCGGCGCGGTGCGCGAGGGCACGACGCAAACCCTTGAGGTGACAGTTCACAACGAAGGCAACAGGAATCTTGAAAACCTGAATGCCGAGGTCTCCGGCATCGGCTACCATCTCGCCGGCGCCGATGTGCAAACGCTTGCCGCCGGCTCCAGCGCGACATTTGTGGTGCGGTTTTCACCGCCGGACAGGACGATGATTCACACCGGCATGCTGGTCATTTCCGGCAACGACTTTGATGAGCCGCGCAAGGAAGTGCGCTTGCAGGGCAGGGGCTTCGGCCCCCAGATTGCCGTTTTGGCGGGCGGCGAGAGTTACAAGCCCGGCGGCGCCTATCATTTCGGCGAAGTGATGCAGGGAACATCGGAAAGCGTTTCGGTGACGGTTCGCAATCTCGGCGACTGGCCCCTTGCGGTCGATTCCGCCGGCGTGACCGGGGCCGGTTACAGCCTGGCCGGCACCGGCACGCGGATTATCGCCGCCGGGTCTTCGGCGACATGGCTGGCGCAGTTTGAGCCGCCGCCGTTTTCCGGCGCCTACCGCGGCACGCTGACCATAACCAGCGACGATCCGCGCACGGGCGACTGGATGCTGGCGCTGGGGGGCGTCAGCGTCGGCCCCGATATCGCGGTGCGCGTGGACGGCGCGGAATTTGAGTCGCGCGCCGGCAGTTTCGGCCTTGACGGGACTGTGCTGGGCGCGCAGGCGACCGCCGGCGTTGTGATTACGAACGCCGGCAGCGCCGATTTGCACATCGCGTCCGTCGAGGCCGCCGGCGCTGGTTACAGCATCGCCGGCGCGGCCACGCGCACGCTGGCGGCGGGCGCTTCCGCTTCATGGGATCTTGTTTTGAGTCCGCGAGGCCGCGTCGGGAGATACGCCGGAATGCTGACCATCATCAGCGACGATGTGGACGAGGGCAGCTGGACGCTGGCGCTGGTCAGCGATGTGGCCGGGCCGGTGATGGTCGTCGCGCCGGATATCACGGAGCATGATTTCGGCGGCGTGTGGGAGAACACGACGCAAACCCTCGAGGTGACAGTGCACAACGAGGGCAGCAGAACCCTTGAGGCCGCGGCCCGGGTGGACGGCGCCGGTTACCGCCTTGTCGGCGGCGCCAGGCGCACCGTTGACGCCGGTTCCTCCGGGACATGGACGGTGCGGTTTTCGCCGCCGCACAAGGTTGCGCCCGCCGCCGGAACGCTGACAATCAGCGGCAATGATTATGCGACGCCGGTTCGGGCGGTGTCGCTGCGGGGCTACGGTATCGGCCCGGAGATTGCGGTGCGCGCCGGCGCCGCGGAGTATGAATCAGGCGCCGGCGTCTATAACTTCGGCGGGGTTGAGCCGGCCACATCGGAGACCGTCACGGTGCGGGTCCTGAACGAGGGCAATTCCGACCTCAACATCGAATCGGTCGGTGTGACCGGCGCCGGTTACACTTTGGTCAGCGGCGGCGGCGGCTCGCGGGTTTTGCCGATGAATTCCTCCGCGGCGTGGGTGGTGCGCCTTTTCGCGCAGGATTACGGCACGACCTACAACGGCACGCTGACCATCGTCAGCGATGACGCCGACGAGGGCGAATGGACGCTCGGCATGACCGGCGTCAGCGGCGGCCCGGTGATTGCCGTCAAGGTGATGGGGCCTGACCTTCAGCGTGATTCCGGCGGCTTATACGACTTCGGCGGGGTCGAGGCGCTGGGCGATGTGCAGGCCGTCGTGACCATCAGCAACCACGGCAACGCGATTCTCGTGATGGACTCCGTCTCGGTGGAGGGCGGCGACTACGACATCAGCGCCGGCGACCTGGTCGTTGACCCGGGCAGCACCGCCACTTACACGCTGTATTTCTCGCCGTCCGAGGCGGTGAAGGTGTCCACCGGCGTGCTGGCCATTGTCAGCGACGACCCGCATTCCCCGGTGACGACGCTGAATTTGACCGGCTTCGGAGTCGGGCCGCTGATGACCCCGATCATGATTATCGGCGGGCAGTTCTTCGGATACAGCAATGACGACGATTATGATTTCATCGCCAACATCGGCGTCCGCGAGCGGTTCCGCATCTCGCTGGTGCTGCAGAACAACGGCAACGCGCCGCTGGAAGTGCGCGACCTCAGCGTCAGCGGCGCCGGTTTTGCGCTGGAGGCCGACCTGCCCGGCCTCGGCCTGAGCAGGCGCAGGACAATTTTGCCCGGCAACGCGGCGATTTACACCAACGGGCTGATATTCCAGTCCGATGTGCGCGGCATTCACACCGGGCGGATTCTGGTCGAGAGCAACGATGTCATCAACCCGTTTCCGATACGGCTGAAAATACACAATGTCGAGCCGGAGATTGAGGTCAATGTGGGCGGCGCCGATGTCGAGTCCGGCGATGCGTTCAACATCGGGCGGGCGCCGGTCGGCACGGTTGCGACCGCGGCGGTGGTGGTTCGCAATGCGGCCACGCGCGACCTGAATGTCCGCGCGATTGACGCGACCGGCACAGGCTTCAGCCTTGCCGACACCGCCGCCCGCCGCATCGCGCCCGGCTCCAGCGGCACCTGGACGCTGCTGTTCGCGCCGCCGGACAGCAACGCGACCCCGTACACCGGGACGCTGACGATTGCCAGCGACGACTATGACGAAGGAAACTGGAACCTGTCATTGCGCGGCACCGGCATTGAATCGGAGATTGAGGTCGTGGCCGATGGCCGCGTCGTCGAGTCGAGCGCGACGCTTAATTTCGGCGCCGTCGTCGAGGCGATGGCGACGACGGAAACGGTGGCGGCGGACAGCGCGACGACCGCGACGGTGCGCTTCCGTTCCGTGTCGGGAACCGTGGTGGCGCTGCAGGACGGCGTGTTCAGGCGGCTGTCGGTGGTGCACGGGCCGACGACCAAAGTCGTGACCGTGCGCAACACCGGCACTTACACGCTGAAAGTCAGCGCCGCGCTGCTGAGCGGCCTCGGCTACAGCAGCGACATGCCGTCGTCGTTTGAGGTGCCGCCGGGCGAGGAAACCGATTTCAACTTCACCGTCACGCCGACCGGCGACCGCAGGGCCTTCTTTGGCAGGCTTGTCCTTGCGACCAACGACATTGACGAGAAAGTATGGGTGCTGGACATGGCGACCTGGGCCCACGGCATCCAGGTCAATGTGAAGGTGTTCCTGGAAGGGCCGTACGAATACCGCTGATTGGCGTCCGGGCCGCTTGCGTGTACACTCGCGCCGGGCTGAGGACAGCGGCTCGGCATTCCCGCGAATGTGAAAGTGTTCCCGGAATGCCATGATGAGTGGCGCCGGCGGCTTGCCGCTTGTCGGACTGAAAATCAAAACCCGGAAACCCGAAATGGAAAAAGTCTTTATCTATTGGGACAACTCCAACATATTCATCAGCGCAAGAGAAATCGCCGCCGAGCGCGAGGGTGGAGACGCGCGCTATAGAATGCGGCTTCATTTCCGCAATCTTTTGCGCCTCGCGCATGCCGACCGCCCCATTGAAAGCGCCGTTGCCGTCGGTTCGGTGCCTCCGGAGTTGCGCTATGTCTGGACCCGGCTGGAAAACGAAGGGGTTCGGGTTGAACTTTCGGAACGCGGGGCGCTGCATGGAACCGAACAGGGCGTGGACCAGAAGTTGCAGGCGAACATGCTGCGCGATGCGTTTGACTACAACGGAGACCCCGGCATCGCGGTGTTGCTGACAGGCGACGGCAGCGGGTTTTACGATGGCGTCGGCTTTCATGCCGACCTGGAGCGCATGCACCGCAGGGGATGGCGCATTGAGGTGTTGTCGTGGACCGACAGTTGCAACCGCCGGATGAAGGAGTGGGCGGAGCAAAACGGGAAATTCATCGCCTTGGACGATTATTACGACAGCATTACTTTTCTGGAACCCCCGCAACCCGGGCGGCCCGCGGCGGAGCCTCGGGAGGCGGCGCCTCTGGATCTTTCGCTTCGGTGCGCCTGAAGCAATCAGCGGGTTCGCTTCAGAATATCTCCACAATCGACGGCTTGGTACCCTTTGATGCAGAGATCGTGAGCGAGGATGGTGGCGGTCGGGCCGCAGGCCAGCAGAAACAGGTTGTCCGCGGGGCGATGGGTTGATTGTTCAAGCAGGTCGTCGTAGCGGCTGTATGCGTTTTTGTCCGGAGCACGGATGAAAGAGCGGGTTTTTGTGTTGTTGAACAGGTCTGACGACGACATTGCTTCCCTGAACCGGTCATTGCAGACAAAGGTCACATTTTTGTCCTGCCATATTTGTCTGAATCGCTTGATATGGGCGGGCGCTTCTTCAGGCGGCAGGCCGCAGTGGTCGGGGAAAAACGCCGACCAGGACAGATATACCTTGTTCTTCATATAGTGCACGGATTCCCACTCGCGGAAATAGAATTTTCTGAAAAAGGAATCCATCGTCGGGTCCACGATGTTCGCCTTGTCCGGGAAAGGCGGTATGCCGACGGCAAGGTTCGGAGCATCGTTGCGGAGTATTTCGCGCAGGCGCCGCGATATTGCGGGGCTGGCCGGTTGTCTGGCGATTGACTTGCCTCTGCACAATTTGAATTCACCGTCGCCGTATCTGGCGAGACTAATTCCTTTTTCCAGGATTTGTTCCACGGTTTGCTTTTCCGTCAGGACTTCCGGGTAGCGGTCGCGGATGTAATGGTAGAAGTATTCATTGATCCGGTTGTACAGCGGCTTGATGGAGCGCGTGTTTCTCGCGGTGGCGCGCAGCGCCTTTTTCAGCAGCGCCCGGTGTCCGCGCAAATGCGCGGAGGGCGGGTCAGCGCGTGAGCGCATTGATGACTCCGGCCAGCGCGCGTCCGTTTTTCTTGTTGGAAAAGTTCTTGACCAGGTGTTTGCGGTCAATATCGGTCACCACATCTACCGTGTTATGAATCAGTTGTGCGTAGGCGCGCTCGAACGCTTCGTGCGAGAAGGGGGTTGTGATGATGTCATCCAGAGTCAAACCCGGGCGCCAGTTGACGACGCCCGGAAAACCCTTGTAAGGCGCGTTGCCGAAAATCAGCACGCGTTTGCCGAAACTGAGGGCGTCGAGGCCGACGCTGCCGGTGATGGTGGATGCGAACTCGCAGCGTTCAACCAGGTCGTAGGTGTCGGTCTCCTTGCTGACATAGCGCAGGTTGGGTATTTTCTGCAGCCGGGCGTAGAACAGGCGTCCGCGCGAATGCCATGTCTGGTGCGGGTTTTCCTTGGCGACGATAAACCAGTCGTCCGGCAGCAGTGTCCGCAGGCATTCCAGCGCCAGCACCTGGTCAACAAAGACTCCGCCGAGGCTGGTGGTGCTGAGTTCGGGCTGGAGGTGCAGTGCGAAATAGACGAACTTGCCGTCAGGCGGCGCCGACAGGAATTGCCGGTAGTTTCTTTTGAATCTGATGTTTCTCGCCAGCGCCTGCAGGCGGTGCAGAAACAGGTTCAGGTCGCGCCTGAAAAACGCCGCCGAGATTAGTTTTACGGGCAGGTTGGTCCTGACTTTTCTGTCCATGTAGGCGTACTTCTTCCGGTAGTTTCTCTCCAGCCGGATGGGTTCAACCCCGGCGTCGCCGGTGTCCAGCGAACCGATTTTTTCTATGTCGCTCGTGATGAACGACTTGCCGGGAACCGGCGCGCTGTAAAACATCCAGGTCTTGATGCCCAGCGCCTTTGCGACCAGGTACAGCAGGTAGTCGGCGTGGTGCGGGACAACCTCGAAGAAAACATAACGGATGTCGTTGGACTTCAGCAGGTCAATGTAAAAGTGAATATAGACATGCAGGGCGTCCATCATGTCAATCGCGTCGTTGCCGCCGTAGAGCACCGGGCGGCGGCAATACATGTTCAGGAAGGTGTCGGCGTGCTTTCTGATTTCCGGGTAAATCTCGAGAAATTCGCGCCGGTAGCGGTAGTTGATCTTCAGGCGGTTTTTTCTGAACAGCAGCGAGCGGTAAAAGTCCTCCCGCGGCAGGGTGGTTACCTTGTTCTTTTTTCTGCCGATCCAGACCTTGATGTTGATGTCGTCATCGAGGTAGTGACGAAGATCGCTGGTGTAGTCTTCGGAGAAATCGTTGAGGAGAATGTTTTTTTGGGTCATTTCAGTCGGGTGGCGCGAGGCGGACAGGCGGCGCGGGGCAGTCGGGCAGCGCGGGACAGCCGGGCGTTGCGTGGAGGGCGGGCGCTGCCGCGCCGTGCGGAAAAGTGTGCATGGCAGGGCGCGCAATCATCGTGTTTTTTTGCCGCTCATTCGTCTTGCTTTTTCTATTCCTGGCCACGGAGTGGAGCGCCACGGGGCGAAACCGCCGTGCTGCCAGAACCTCAGTACAGTATGCCACAACGCCGTCCGTTCGCAGCCCGGATACAGGTCGAGGAGGTCGTGGGGGCCGAATTCGTCCTGATAGATGACGCACAAATCCCGGATATCGAAAAACCTCCTGATTGGTTGTATCGCCACCCGCGTGCGTGAGCAACTTTCGTAGTCAATGAAGTGGAAGGTCGCCTGTTCCGGCTCGCCGGAAGGCGGCGCGTCCACCAGGATATTGATGGCCTGCGGGTCGCGGTGGCGGATGCCGGCGCTGTGCATCCGGTGCAGTTCCCGCGCCAGTTTGCGCTTGACCGCGTTCAGCAGGCGCCCGGCATCGCCGCCGCTGTTCTCCCTGATGGCGCGGCAAAAGTCGTCCAGCGACCGGTCGGCTGCTATCTTTTCATACAAAAAGACGCTGCTCCCGCCGAACAGCCCCTTTTGCTTCCAGCTCCACCACGCGAGCGGTCTGGCGACGGGCAGCCCCGCCCGCCGCATCGCCAGACAGCACAGGAAGGCGTTGCGGTTGTAATCCCTTCCGAGCAGTTGGCGAACCAGCAAATCCGCCTTGCGCCCGCGCCGGTAACGCGGGTCAATCCGGAAGACTTTCATGATGACTTCGCTGCCCGTCACCGGCAGGCGGAAAGAATACAGTTTGTTGCGCCGCCGCCCGTGGCGTTTCAGTCGGTGCGCTTCGTCGGCGTACTGCTCAAAGCCGCGCCCCGCAATCCATTCCCCAAGCGCCCGCGCCTGCGGCCCGCCGGCCACCAGATAACGCCCCGCCGCCCACCTGCCGCGAACAACCCCGCTGTCTTTCATGCCGTCATGCCCGGATGATTTTTCCGCCGGCAAAACGGGCAGCCGGGTGTTGGGTCTGTTGATGGTCTTTCATGTTCTCATCCCTGGATGACTTCCCCGTCCCAGAGCCTTTCCAGAAACTCGGACCAGTGGAGGCAGTGAATGCCGTTCCGCAAGAGGGCGGTTTTGTCTTCGCTGACAAGGAAAAATTTCTCCACTATGCCTTCTTCTTTCAGCGCCGCGAGGCCCTTCAAGTCTTCCCGCGCCACTCTGCGTGTGGCCTTAATCTCAATCGCGGTCTCGTCGTCCACCACCATATCCACTTCATAACCCGCTGTTGTGCGCCAGTAACGCAGCGGAAGGTGCAGCCGCCGGTAACTGATATATGCCCGGACTTCGTTCACAAGCCATGTCTCAAGGAAGTTGCCGAAAGTGTCGGAATTTCTTTCCAGGGTTTTCATGCCGGCAAGAGCGGCCAGAACCCCGGTGTCAAAGAAATAAAATTTCGAGGCACTGACGGCTTTTCTCTTTGTGGATTTGTCCCAGGGTTCAAGCATCACGCCGAGAAAGGTCTCCTGCAATATCGAGTAATACTCGCGGATTGTGCTCGGCGGCACCATATAATCGCGCCCGAGTTTGTCGAAGTTCAGGATTTTGCCATTGGTCAGGGCGGCGGCTTTCAGAAACTTGGAAAACTGCGGGATTTTTCTGACCAGGCCCTCCATCTGGATTTCCTGCGCGATGTAGTTCGCCACATATCCCTGCAATTCCTCTTGCGGTTCACGGCTCAGATAAACTGCGGGCAGGCCGCCGTAGCGCAGATGACGCTCCAGGTCAAAGTCCGGTATTTCCTTCCAGGTCAGGGGGTGAAGGTTCTGGTTCCAGGCTCTGCCGGCGAGGAGGTTGACCCCACGGCGGTGAAGTTTGCGGGCAGAACTGCCAGTCAGCAGAAACTTCCATCCCTTGCTCTCGATAAGTCTGTGCACCTCATTGAGCAGAGGCGGAAGTCTCTGTACCTCATCAATGACAATGAGTACGGAATCACCGGGCCTTGTGATTTGATCGTACACCATGTCCTCCAGGTTAGAGGGGCTGGTGGCGAGCGTCAGATAAGTATCTGAGTGCAGCAGGTCGCAAAAAATTGCTTTCCCGCCAAGTTGCTCTCGCGCCAGAAAGGTCTTGCCAGTGCCGCGCGGCCCAAAAAGGAAGTGAGACTTCTGTGCCAGCAGCCCCGGCAAATCAACGCTTCGTGCCAGTTTCATATCTGTGAGAATAGCACAGATTAATGTAAATCCACGGTGCTATTATGGATTTCAATGTAAAATACACGATACTGTTGCGGATTTTCATATTTTCTGACTTATGTCGACATTTCTGCTATAATGTCATAGTAAAGAGATGAAAAAATATGAAAATATCTATTTATGTCATATATTATTGTGATATAGTAAAGCCTCTTTCGGAATCAAGTCAACTCTAATCAGGAGGAATCCATGAACATCAGACCAGAAAGATTGAAAGAACTGCGGCGGGATGTGAAAGAGTGGTCCCGCAAAAAGCTCGCTGCCGAGTCCAAAGTCTCAGCCCGCCAAATTGCGCGTATTGAGTCCTCACCGGTGAGCGTGACTGTGCGCTCCACCACTGCGAAGCGGCTGGCTCGTGCGTTCAATGTCAGTGAAGAAGTGCTCAGTGGTAACGAGCCTGTTGATACTGCGCGTTTGACTTCCATGCAGCGGCAAGCCGGTAAATTGGGCGCTGATGCAGATGCACTCAGCGGCAACAATCCCTTGTCAGACAAGCAACTCAATCTCAAGATTGATTCAGGGGTGCAGTTTGCATATGACCTGGTGGAACATTGCTATCCCTACAGTCCGGGTCTCAAAGGCATTGTCAATTTGGCCCCGCTCTTTTTTGTTTTACTGGCTGAAGGCAGTCTTGACTGGCGCAAAAAATGTCTTGAAGAAATACGCAGGGCAAGTGACCATTTATATGAGACTGACAATTTGATGATGCGGGGGAAGTCAGCGACAGGTCGACGCGAAATAAAACGCCACTTTGACACTCATGCCGGCTTCCCCCACAAGGCGTTCTGTGTCGCAACGAAATCCACGCGCTTTTCCATCAGGGCTGCGGCGCATTCCCGGGGCGTATTGATGATGGGTTCTTCATGGGCATTGAAAGAGGTGTTGATGAGAACCGGAATACCCGTCCGTTTCTCATATACCTTGAGGATGTCATAGTAGAGCGGGTTCCGGTCGCGGGTGATAATCTGCGGCCTTGCCGTGCCGTCTATATGCACAACAGCGGGAATCCTGCCGCGCCATTCAGGCCTGACATTGCATGTGATGGTCATAAAGCGCGCCGTGTAGAGCATGGAGGGCCTGATTTCAAATATGTCTTCCGCTCTTTCAGCGCTTACGACGGGGGCGAAGGGCATGAACTCGGTGCGCGACAGCCTTTTGTTGAGCCAGTCGTTGACGCGCGCATCGGTGGCCGGGGCCAGAATGGAGCGGGCGCCGAGGGCGCGAGGGCCGTATTCGGAACGGCCCAGATAAAGTGCGACAATTTTGCCTTCGTCAAGGAGTGCGGCGATTTTTCCTTCCAGGCTGCCCGGTGCGTGAGGAACCATTTCGGCCCCGCCTTGCCTGAGAAGAACATCGGCTTCCGTGTCATGATTTTCGCCCAGATAAACATGAGCGAGGCGCTCGCGCCTGGAGAGCCAGGTTGTTATGCCATCCCGTTCAAGCAGGTGTTGCAGCACGCCTCCGGCGGCAAGGCCCTGGTCAGTCATGGCGGGATAGACGAAGATTTCATCAACGGGCAATTCCTCGGCGAGGCGCTGATTCAGACGGACATTGGAGAAAACGCCGCCTGACAGGGCAAGGTGGCGCACCGCATGATGCCTTAGAAGCTTGCCGACTGAATCCAGAACCAGCGTTTCCAGAACCTTTTGCACTGATGCGGCGACATCTTCCCGGGCATGGTTGTCCGCCATCTGCTTGATTGCCTTTCGCCAGGGACGGCGGTGTTTGTCCCGGCCAAGAATGCGTCCGTCCTTGTCCACATGGAAATGCCGCATCAGGCTTTCAGCAAAGCGGGGAAGTCCATGAGCGGCGAGCCCCAAGACTTTGCCTTCGTGGCGCAAAGGCTTAAATCCAAGATAGCGTGTTGTCAGTGAATAGAGTTCTCCAACGCTGCCTCCCTTGAATTGCGTTTTTTGGAGCGTGTCTTCTTCCCCTCCCCAGCAAGTCAGCAGTTTGCCTTTCTTCAGAATGCGGTGACTGTAGGAGACGCTGTCGCCCCTGCCGTCGGCGGTGTAGATAAGGGCGTCATCCCAGTCCGTGTGGAAAAGCGCGCCCAATGCGTGGGCAAGGTGATGATTGAAGAAGAAAAGCCGGGGCTTTTGCGGGAAACCATGTTCTGCGAAGAAGCGCCCGGCATTGAAAAATGAGTCTGCGTTTCCTCTGCTGTGCTGTGCGTGCCAGACAAGCTCCCGGGTCTCGCCTCCATGGAGAAGGCGATGATGAAGATTGCGTAGATGCCAATTAATCCCCCGCGTGAAAGACGGCGCCTGTATGTATCCGCCGGGTTCCCAAAACCGCCCGTCCCGCCCCATGACAACCGCTCCAACCTGCTCCCGGGTGATTCCCGCCTGTGCCAGGGCCGCAGTGACAGCGGGCAGGGGGTAGCAGCCGCCGTCATTTTTATTGCGGGTTATCCGCTCAAGAGGAACGGCGCTCAGCAAGCGGTATTCGTCATAGACCACCGCGCATGCGTCATGGCCCGTGTGTATCCCTAACAGGTACATCTGTCCATGCCCCGTGACATAATGCCTGCAACTGTCATGCTTTCTTCTTCAGGGTATTGATGGCCCGCCGCCGCGGACAATATCAATAACTTGCTTAAAGAAAGTAATCCCGTCTCTCCTCGCCCGCCTCCAGCGACCCCAGTTTATCCGGGTTGCGGATCAGGTCTTCTATGAACCAGTTGGCGTGGTTGTAGAGGCAGGTCACATCCCGGCATTCCGCCGCCGCATCAAACGCCTCGATCAGGCGCAGTGTGTTGTCGCGGGTTTCGCGGCGGTCCGCGTCGGTTGCGTAGGCGTGTTTGCCGCCAATCAGCGCCTGCGGCACATGGCGATAGACGGGGCAGTTGAACACGCCGAGCGGGCTGACGACCTGGCGGAAGAACTGCAGATGGCAGTTGTGCGGCTGTTCGGTGTAGTTTTTGTAACTGCCGTTTTCAAGCACCCGCAAATTGGTGCTCTCAATCACCTTGAACGAATCGTCCTGCTGCCGTTTCGCGCGCTCGATTTCCCCGCGTATCGTCTTCATGATGCCGCCGAGATGCTCCTCGTCCCGAACCAGGTCCACAATCTCGGCGTTGTTTTCCTCGGCGCGGGTCAGGAACGGTTTCAGCGAGATGTAATCAAAGCGCCAGCGTTTGGCGCGCTCCGCGGCCGCGGCGATTTCGGCGACATTCTCGATGATGTCGGCGTTGTTGGTGCGGCAGTCGCGCCACACGATGATAAAACTGTAGCCGATTTGCAGCGCCGGGTTGGCGTCCTTGATGGCCGGTATCTGTTCGCATATCCAGTCAAGCGTGCACTTCGCGTTGACGGGTTTGTGCATCGCGCGGAAAGTCCCGTTGTCGGCGGAGTCGAGCGACAGACGCACCCAGTCGCCTTCGCCCATCACGCCGGCGACCTCGCGCACCTTCTTCATCAAACTGCCGTTGGTTACGACGCCAATCTTGATGTCCCTGTCCTTCAGGTGGCGCACGATGTCGCCGAAGCCGGGGTAGGCGGTCGGCTCGCCGCCGCCAATCAGGATGACCGAACGCAGGCCCTTGTCGGCCATCCGCGTCAGCGAGTCCTTCAGCCGCTCGTGTTCGTAGCGGATGCCGGTGTTCAGGATGTCCATGTCCACGCAGTGGTCGCAGCGGTAGTTGCACGCCGTCGTCAGGTCGAGGTTGATAGACAGCGGCGCATAATCCGGCGCCGTCGCAAGCGCCTCGTCAAATGACATGCCGTTGGCGTAGCCCTCGCGCCACGCCGCCTGCCAGCGCACATACTCTGCCAGGCGCCCGATGGCGCCGGGTTGCAGCAATTTGCCCATGAAGTCGTGAATCGGCGACAGTTCGGCCTGGCGCTCGCGCGCCGCATCGCCGCGCGCACGGGTGTGCAACGGCGCGCCGTTGGCGCCGCCCGTGCCGCCTGCGTCGTCCGCGCTGTCCGTCTTGATATTCCGGCAGTCAATCAGCGGCGAGATGCTGATGAGAACTTCGCCGGATTCGGAATGAATTTTTTGCATGACTGCGGCGCCGCGCCGTCAGCCCGCGCTCACCAGTTGGTGCAGCAGGCGCAGGCTGTGGACGATGCCGCCTTCGCCGCCGGGCGCGCGGTTTCCGGCTTGCTCCAGAAAATGCCTCACCGATTCGGTCAGCAGGTCCGGCATCGTGACTTCGCCGCCGCCGCCGGCCAGCGACTGCACATAATCTTCCATGCAGACGCGCCGCTCGACGGCGTTGCCGTTGATTGCATAGCCTGCGGGCCGCGGCTGCTGTTTGCTCTGCGACAATTCCAGCCGCACCCGCGTCGCGCCCGCGCGGTGGCGGTAGCCAAACGCGATGTCGGCGCGGGTTTGTTCATCATCCTGCCAGCGCAGTTCAAGGTTCTCGGCATCGCCCTGCCCGAGCAGCGCGTGCAGCATGCTGATAAGGTGCGGCGCGCTGTCCAACACCATCGCCCGCCCCTGGCTGGCGGGGGACAGGCGCATGTCAAACGACTGAATCTGCGCGGCGTCGTCTGGCAGCGGGTGCAGTTGCCGGTAATGCGCCAGCGTGAACGGCCATTGCAGATTGACGCCGATGTGCAGGTCTGCGACCGCCGCCACCGCGAGTATCCGCGACACCGCGTCGGCGATGTCGTCGGCGCTGCCGGGCATTTCCGCAAGCGGCGGAAACCACAGCGGCTTCTCGCAGAAAACATGGCAGCCGGCGGTAACGCCCTGGCGCAGGTATTCCAGATGCGTGTCGTGCGGGCTTGCGATGACGAGTATGTCCACCGTCTGCTCGTCAAGCAGCGCGGCCAGACTGGTGTAGCCTTTCGTCTGTATGTGGTAATCTTGGCGCAGCGCCCGTTCCGCCTCCGCAACGCTGCCGTCAGATGTGCCGACGATACCCCGAATGTCATGCCCCAGCCGGGCAAGCGCCGCCGCGAGGTAAGGCCCCGTTCCCTGGCGCACGCGGCGCGCCCCGACAATGGCTATTTGATGGGTTGCTGACATCAGAACAATGGCGCGTAGTGTAGCAGACCCGCGCCGGAAAGGGCACTTAAGGCGGATTCTCGCGGCGGGGCAAAGCCCGTGCGGGTTGCCGCGCGGCCTGCCGGATGCCGCCGGAGAAGGGTGCGCCGGGAGGCTTCGCCGTGGCTAAAATCGGCATTGTAATCAACAGCATGGCTGGCAACGGCATTGAACGGGCGGCGTTGAATCTCGCGCCGGAACTGGAGCGCATGGGGCACCGGGTGGATTTGCTGCTCATAAGCGCGAAGGGAAGCTTTCTGCCGGCCATTCCGGCGACGCTGCGCGTGTTCACGCTCGGCACCCGAATCTGGCGCAGCCGCCGGCGTGAATTGCGCCGGATTCCGGCGCCGGTGCGCGTCGCGCATCTCGGGCCGCGCTGGAGTCCGCTGTGGATTTCGCGGCTTCGCGTGCGCGCCGCATTGCGGCGGCGACAAACCCGGGATTCTCTGACATCGGGAACATCCCACGCCGCTCTCGGCATCGTCGAATATATTCGCCGCGAGCGCCCGGATGTCCTGGTGCCGATGAGAAAAAAGAGCGAAATGGCGGCGGTGTTCGGGAGAAGAATTGCAGGGGAGCAACGGGTTCGCATCGTCGTCTCGAACCACGGTTTTATGGGCCATGCACTGAGTGAGAGGCAGCGACGCCAGATGGAAATTGTCTTGTCCGATGCGGACGCCGTCACCACCGTCTCAAAAGAGGCCAAGGGCAACCTGGTGCGCCAGATGAGCGTTCCGCGTGAAAAAATCACGGTCGTCTATAACCCGGTGGTGACGCCCGCAATGCAGCGTCTCGCGGCGCAAACGCCGGAGCATCCGTGGCTGCAACCCGGCTGTCCGCCGGTGGTGCTCGCCGTTGGCCGCCTGGACGAAGTAAAAGACTTTCCGATGCTGCTTCGCGCGTTCGCCCGCCTTGAAGATCATGCCAAACTGCGCCTTGTCATCCTCGGCGAAGGCGGCGAACGCACGGCGCTTGAAAATCTGGCCGCCGAACTCGGCATTGCCGAACGGGTGAGTTTGCCCGGATGGAAACGCAATCCTTTCGCGCTGATGCACCGGGCGCGACTTTTCGTCGTATCCTCGCGCGCCGAGAGTTTGTGCAATGTCCTGATTGAGGCGATGGCTTGTGGCTGCCCCGTCATCAGCACTGTCGGCGGCACAATGAACGGGCCGCAGGAGATACTGGAAAACGGCAAATGGGGCGGTTTGGTCCCGGTCGGCGACGATGCGGCGCTGGCGGCGGCAATGGAGAAGGCGCTGCAAACCGCGCCCGACCGCGAGGCGCTGCGGCGGCGTGCGGGATTCTTTTCGGCGGAAAGGGTGGCGAAGGAATACGAAAAGGTTCTGGTCGGCGCCTGCCGCAGACAATGACCATCTGGCGCAAGGCGGGGCTGGTGGGCGGGGTTGCGGCGCGGGGGTGCGTGGTGTCATGGGCGTGAGAGCGTGGCTGGCGGGGCGGCGCGCGAAGAAACTCATGGGCGAGATTCCGCCGCCGCCGCTGCCGGACGACATTGAGATTAGCGGCTACATCGCCGAAGGGTCGCGCTCACATGTCTATGAGGGCCGCTATCGCGGCGAGCGCGCCGTCGTCAAGGTGTACAAGCCGTATTACATCGCCAAATACCGCAGGCGCTACAGCGTCAACCTCGCGCAATACGAGTACGGGCGCAACCTGGCCTTTTATTCCATCGCGGCGCTAAGCCGCCATGCATCGGTTCCGCTGGCGTGGGCGCCCGGCGGCGGCGGGCGGGCCGCTTTTCTGGTGCAGCGTTTTGTCAGCAGGCTGACGGTGTTTGATGCGCTGCAAGACCCGCACAGCGGCGTCTCGGTGAAGGAGATGGCCGGGTTCGTCGAGTTCATCATCGGCGAGGCCGCGCGCCACGGTCTGCACGACATTGACCTCCACTCCAAAAACACCGTGGTGGCGCGGGACGAACACGGCTGGTGGCCGGTTATCGTTGATTTCAACCGGATGCCGCAATACCTGCACCCGCCCACGCTGTGGATGGCCGCCGCCTTCCGCCTCGGCCTGCGCGACAAGGCGCACCGCGACCAACGCAATTTGCGCGGGTGGCGCCGCTTGCTTGACAGGGAGGAGTAGAATAGGCGGGCAGAATGTAACGCACGGGAACGCACGATGAAAGAAATGAAAGACGCAGAAACCGCGCCGGACAATGTGGACTGGGAAGTTTGCCAGTACCAGAACGAGCAGCTCTACGAACTGTCGCTGAAATGCCGCAAGGACAAGCAGTACCGCCGCCGCCTCAAGGCGAAGAAAGGCGCGGACGACCTGCTGAAGTCGCTGGGCGTGGCGCTGCCTGAGGGGATAGACGCGAGGTTTGTCGTCAACACCAACAAAACCTGGTATTTCGTCCTGCCGCAAAGGCCGAAGATGAAGGGGCATGACGACCAGGAACTGGGCCGCGATGTGCCCGGCGTCGTCAATGTCGCAAGTTTCGCCGGCACCGTGGCGTCGTTTTACGGCTGTATCCGCAGTTGACCCGCCGCCTCAGCGCGACACCGGCCCCAGCACCGCCAGCAGCACAATGCCGATCAGCGCCGCGACCGGCGCCTCGTTGAACCAGCGATACCAGACATGGCTGTGGCGGTTGGCGCCGCGCCGGAAGGCCGCCAGCAGAAAGCCGCACCAGACATGGTAGCCGGCCAGCAGAGCGACCAGCGCGAGTTTGGCGTGCATCCAGGCGGCGGCGGCGTAGGGCCTGGGGCTGGTCAGATACGCGCCGATGCCGAACAGCAGCGTCAGCACCGCGCCGGGCGTCATGATGCCGACGAACAGTTTGCGCTCCATCACCTTGAAGCGCTCGATGCCGGCGGCGTCCGTGGCCGCCGCGTGATAGACGAACAGCCGCGGCAGGTAGAACAGGCCGGCGAACCAGGTCACCATAAAGACCAGGTGCAGCGCCTTGAACCAGTAAAATGCCATTGTGAAATTGCCGATGAAAAGAAATGAACCGGCCCGGATGATACCAGCGCCGCCGCCCTCGCGCCAGCGCCGCGCGCCGGCGGTTTTGCCGGCGGGCGCCCAGCGCATACACTATCGGCCATGATACGCGCGGCAGTCATCGGCGCCGCCGGCTACACCGGCCTTGAATTGGCGCGCCTGTTGCTCGGCCATCCGCAAGTGGAACTTGCGCATCTGGTCTCGCGCAGCCGCGCCGGGCAGCCGCTCGCGCCGGAATTCCCGGCGATGCGCGACAAGACCGCGCTGCGCTACCGCGACACCCTTGACGCCGCCGGCGCCGGCGAACTGGATGTCGTGTTCTTCGCAACGCCGAACGGCGTGGCGATGAAACAGGCCGAACAATGGCTGGCGTCCGGCGTGCGCGTGATAGACCTGGCATCCGACTTCCGCCTGTCCGACGCCGGCGAATGGCAACGCTGGCACGGCGAGGAGCACGCCTGTCCCGGCCTGCTGGCGCAGGCGGTGTACGGGCTGCCGGAAATGAACCGCGACAAAATCCGCGGCGCGCGCCTGGTCGCCAATCCCGGCTGCTACCCGACTTCGGTCATCCTCGGCCTGAAACCGGCGCTGGAGGCGGGGGCCGCCGATGTGTCGTGCCTGATTGCCGACTCCAAATCCGGCGTCAGCGGCGCCGGGCGGCGCGCGCAAACCGGCCTGCTGCTCGGCGAATGCGGCGAGAACTTCAAGGCATACAAGGCGTCGCGGCACCGCCACTGGCCTGAAATCAACGAGCA
>RKSI01000020.1 GCA_007570905.1 Gammaproteobacteria bacterium | reverse complement strand
CGGGCGCGCCGGGCAACGGCGCCGAATCACGGCATCATTCATCCGCGTTTTCGCCCAGGATGTCGAGGTATCGGTGGTAGGCGAACAGCCGGTCGCGGGGTTTGCCGGTGATTTCGCCGGCAATGCCGTGCGTGGTCAGGAGTTCGACCGCGCCGGCGGCGGCCGGGTAGGACAAGCCGGTGCGCTCGACGATGGCCGGCAGCGACAAGATGGGGCGTTGCCGCAATGCGCTGTGCGCGCGCAGCGCCGAACCGGCGCGCCGGCCCTGGCGCTCGATGGCCGCGCGGTCGTCGGCGAACAAACGCAAGAGTCGTTGGCAAGTGTCGACCGCGCTGTCGGCGGTGGCGCGTACGCCATCGAGAAAAAATTCCAGCCACGTTTCCCAGTCGCCGCTCACGCGCACTTCGGTCAGCAGTTCAAAGTAACGCGCGCGATGCTGCTTGAGATACAAACTCAAATACAACAGCGGTTCGCGCAACACACCGGCGCGGTGCAGCATCAGTGCGATGAGCAGACGCCCGATGCGGCCGTTGCCGTCGAGAAACGGGTGAATGGTCTCAAACTGTACATGCGCGAGCGCGGCGCGAACGAGCATCGGCAAGTTGTCGCCATCGCCGTCGTTGGCGTTCATGAAGCGCTCGAGTTGCGCCATGCAGTCGGCCACATCGGTGTGCGGCGGCGGCATATACGCGGCGTTGCCGGGCCGCGTGCCTCCAATCCAGTTTTGTGAGCGGCGGAATTCGCCGGGCGCGCGCTGCTCGCCGCGGCCGCTGTGCAACAAGATGCCGTGCATCTCGCAGAGCAAGCGGTTGCAAAGCGGCAGTTCGCGCAATCTGGCGATGCCATGCTCCAGCGCGGCGACATAGTTGGCGACTTCGCGCACATCGTCCAGCGGCGCGCCGGGCGCATCCGCCAACTCGAATCGCAACAAGTCGGACAGCGTCGATTGCGTGCCTTCGATTTGGCTGGAAAGCACCGCCTCTTTGCGAATGTAGGCGTAGATAAAAAGCGACGGCTCGGGCAACAACGCCGAGACCGCGTCGAGACGGCCGAGCGCCAGCGTCGCGCGTTCGAGGAGTTGTTGGAGCGCGCCGTCCAGTCGCAACGGCGGCTTCGGCGGCAACGGCGCCGGCACAAACGCGCGCACCGACTCGCCGGCGACGGAGGTGGTGTGGTGGCGACCGGTGCGGGCGCGTTGCATCGTGTTAAGGAAAACTGAATAGCGGGCGGAGTTATTAAGAATTATGGCATAAAACTTAATAAGGCGCAATCAACTTGTCAAACCAAAGCAGAAATGTCCTGTTGCGGTGGCTGGGCGATGGAGTCCCGGCAGGGATTTTTCCGGCGTTTCCATGGGTGTCCGGCAACCGGTTTGTGGCCGCGTCTTCCTCGAAGGCGCCGTCATTCCCTGATTGGCGGGCGCGCCGCGCAAAGCTTGTCTGCCGCCGTCCCAATCACACTTCCACCGCTTCCGGCTGGTCGCCCGCCGCCGCCTGATGGCGGCATTTTCAACGCGGGCGGGGCGTTCAGAAACCTTTGTCATGCTTGTCGTTGGCGGTGTGATGTGGTGTAGTACTATGGCGTTGCGGTTTCGGGCCACCCCGCCCGGCAGCCGCAGTTGAATATCAACGATGATTTTGATGTCAGGAGGCAGAAAAATGGAAAAACAACCGATGAAACAACCCTCTATGGGGGGGGTGAGGTCTCTTCAGACCATGCCCGGCGTCTCCATCCCGCTGAGCAATGAAATCGCAGCCGTCCTTGTTGGACAAGGGCTGACACACCCGGACACGACGCCGGAAGGCCGCGCCGAAGCCGAGAAGCGTCTGTCTCAACTTGACAAGTTCAAGGTGGTTTATGCACAGAACACCGCCGATGAAATGAATGTCGTCGTGCCGTACTTTCCGGACCTGGAATGCGAGTTGGAAAAAATAACTGAAGAGCAACTGCAGGAAATCTCCGGCGGTGAAATCGCCATCTCGCTCGGCACTGTGGGACTCTTTTTTGCGAAAGTCGGTGCCATGCTGAGCGTCGGCTCCACGGTGTCGGTTTTTATGGTTGGCGCTACCACAGCAGGTATGGTGACATATGGTACGGTAACCGGCGTCATGGCGGGCGTGGCGGCTGTTGGCCTGGTTGCCGGAGCAGTCGCCGGCGCCGTGGCGGCTGTGGGCACCGGCATCGGCGTCGGCATCGCCGCCGCAGTGGGCGCTTTTGACGGCAATCAGGCTGTCAGCGTCGGCCACGCCAGTTAAGGGCATTACGGGCATTTTGCCAGCGGCGTTTGCCCGCTCAGCGGCGGCAATGCCAATGCCGGCTTCGCCGGCAAGGGTTGCCGCCCGCTAACCGCGAGCACGCCAAAACAACCCCGCCAAAAGGCCGCGCTCCCGCCGGAAGCGCGGCCTTTTTATTGCCTGCCGTTCGCCGGGCGCAGCGGGCTGGGAACGCCCGCACCGGCATTGGCGGGAAGAACCGCGAAAAACCAAGGCGGGCGGGGCGTTCAGAAACCTTTGTCATGCTTTTCATTGGGCGCGTGATGTGGTGTAGTATCATGGCATTGCGGTTGCGGGCCACCTCGCCCGGCAG
>RKSI01000114.1 GCA_007570905.1 Gammaproteobacteria bacterium | reverse complement strand
GTGTCGCAGTATACACCGCGCCGGAAATTTTCGACAAATCCGCCGCGCCAGCGGGTAACATTCCACTTCACCCCACCCGCAACAACCGCGCATCACCCTAAGCAACGGCATGCAGCCTTTCTCCGACATCCGCATCCTCGACCTGACGCATGTCATCGCCGGGCCGTTCTGCACCTACCAACTGGCGGTCATGGGCGCCGATGTGATTAAGGTCGAGCCGCCGCAACGCCCCGACATGTCGCGCGCCTCCGGCGCCGGGGCGAGCGACTCGGCCGGCCTGGCCAGCGACTTCACCGCCCACAACGCCAACAAGCGCTCGGTGTGCATCGACCTGAAATCGGCCGCCGGCGCGCGCATCCTGCGCCGCCTCATCGCCACCGCCGATGTCCTTGTGGAAAACTACCGCAGCGGCGCATTGGCCGAACTGGGCTTCGATTATGAAGCGGTGAAGAAGTTGCGCCCGGACATCATCTACTGCTCGCTGACCGGCTTCGGCCAAGATGGCCCGCTGGCGGCGCGCACCGCCTACGACAACGTCATCCAGGCGTATTCCGGGCTGATGGCGGCCACCGGCGATGCCGGCAGCGCGCCGCTTAAAGTCGGCCCGCCGGTGCTCGACTACGGCTCAGGGCTGCAGGCCGCGTTCGCCATCGCCGCGGCCCTGTATCAGCGCGCCGCCACCGGCCGCGGCCAGCGCATCGATGTGGCGATGTTGGATGCGGCGGTGATGATGATGAGTTCGCATGTGATGTATTGGCAGGCAGCCGGGCGCTTGCCGCCGGTCACCGGCAACGACCACGCCAACAACGCCGGCTACTGCTGCTATCCGACCGCCGACGGGCAACTGATGTTGGGCGCATACACCGGGCGGCAGGGGCGCGACATGTGGACGGTGTTGGGCGACCCGGAACGCGGCCGGGCCGTGGAAAAACTGACCCCGGCCGAGATACCCGAGCATTTCCAGCGCGACCGCCGGCGCATCGCCGACCTCCTGATGGCGCAGCCCGCCGACCACTGGGAGGCGGAGTTCAACCGCCACCGCGTGCCGGCGGCCAAGGTGCGCGCGTTGCACCGGGCGTTGGCCGACCGCCAGTTGCAAGGCCGGGCGGTGCTGCAGCGCGTGCCGGGCGCCGATGATGCGGCGGCGCCGGTCTTCCCGGTGGCCGCGTTTCAATACGCCGAGCCCGGCAGCGGCCCGGCGCTGCACCGCCCGCCGCCGGCCCTGGCCGAGCACACCGGCGAAGTGCTGCGGGAAATCGGCTATGATGACGGCGAACTGGCGCAACTGCACGAGGCAGGCGTGATTAAAATGGAAACCGGCGGGGCAACCGGGGAGACGGCGTGAACATCCTGCTCACCGGCGGCACCGGGCTGATTGGGCGGGCGCTGTGCCGGGCGCTGCTCGAGCGCGGTTGCCAAATCACCGTGCTCAGCCGCCGCCCGGCCACGGTCGCGGAGCGCTGCGGGGCGGTGCGCGCCATGGCCTCATTGGAGCAGTGGCGGCCCGGCGACCGATACGACGCGGTCATCAACTTAGCCGGCGCGCCCATCGTCAGCGGTAGGTGGAGCGCGCGGCGCAAGCGGGTATTGTGGGACAGCCGCATCGCCTCAACCGAGCAGTTGGTGGAAAAAATCGCCGCCGCCGAGACCCGGCCCAAGGTGTTGCTGAGCGGCTCGGCGGTCGGCTTCTACGGCGACAGCGGCGAGCGCCAAGTGACCGAGGACGCCCCGCCCGGCGACGACTTCGGCGCGCGGCTGTGCGAGGCCTGGGAGCAGGCCGCGCGCCGCGCCGAAGACTTGGGCGCGCGCGTCTGCCTGTTGCGCACCGGTTTGGTGCTGAGCCGCGCCGGCGGCCTGTTGGCGCGGATGCTGCCGCCGTTCCGGTTGGGGTTGGGCGCGCGCCTCGGCGACGGCTCGCAATGGATGAGTTGGATTCACATCGACGACCAGGTTGCGATGATGGTCAAGTTGCTGTTCGAGGACGCCCATCACGGCGCCTATAACCTGTGCGCGCCCGAGCCGGTGCGCAACACCGACTTTACCGCGCGCCTGGCGGCGGCGCTGCATCGCCCGGCGGTGTTGTTCGCCCCCGCGCCGGTCATCCATGCGGCGCTTGGCGAAGCCGCGTGCCTGCTGCTCGGCGGGCAGCGCGCCGCGCCGGCCCGCATGACAGCCGCCGACTACCGCTTTCGCCACGCGGCGCTGGACGGCGCATTGCGGCAGTTACTGTGAGGAGCCACCGGCGACGGAGTGCGGCGCGGCGCGGCGCCATGAATGCGCCGGTAATGCGCGCCGCCGCCGCTTGGCATGGATAGTCACGGTTTCCTGTTCAATTTAGTGGTGTTTTTGTCCGCCACGGTCATCGCCGTGCCGCTGTTCGCGCGCCTGGGCCTGGGCTCGGTGCTCGGCTACCTGGCGGCCGGCATCAGCATCGGGCCGTGGGGGCTGGGGCTGATTAACAATGTCGACGACCTGCTGCATTTCTCCGAAATCGGCGTGGTGCTGCTGCTGTTTCTCATCGGCCTGGAACTGGAGCCGCGCAAACTGTGGTCGCTGCGCCGCTCCATTGTCGGCGTCGGCGGCAGCCAGGT
>RKSI01000083.1 GCA_007570905.1 Gammaproteobacteria bacterium | reverse complement strand
AAGAAAAAACCACCAAACGCAAGAGCAAACCCAAACCCCGCAAAAAACGCAAACCCAAAACCCGCCGCTACGACGAAAGCCCACAATGAGCACAAGATGTTGTATTGACGGCGGCGGTGGTATAGCATATCTTGTGCTTGCCGGGTTATAATCCAAACCATGCAAACGACAACGGAGAACCATTTTCTGATGCAACAACCATCCACGCTGACGGCCGAAGCGCCGGCGCCGTCCGCGGCCATCCGCGCCGAGGCTCCGGTTACGCCGCTGGGCCAATACAAGGTGATTCGCCGCAACGGCAAGGTCACCGCGTTTGACCCGTCCAAAATCAAGGTCGCGCTGGCCAAGGCGTTTCTGGCCGTCGAGGGCGGCATGGCGGCGGCGTCGCCGCGCGTCCATGAAATCGTCGCCGACCTGACCGAACAGGTCGTGGCCGCGCTGATGCGCAACCGCGGCGGCGGCGAATCCTTCCACATTGAAGACATCCAGGACCAGGTTGAACTGGCGCTGATGCGCGGCGGCTACCACAAGGTCGCGCGCGGCTATGTGCTCTACCGCGAGGAGCGGGCGAAGGAGCGCGCGCAAAACGACGATGCCGGCGAGCGCGCCGACGCCGACGGCGCGGAGATTATGGTGCTGCACGAGGACGGCGCCGAGAAGCCGCTTGACAGCGCGCGCCTGCGGCTGATAGTAGAAGAGGCGTGCCGCGACACCGGCCATGTCGAGGCGCAGCCGATTATCCGCGAGACCCTGCACAATCTTTTCAGCGGCATGAAGGCCGCCGATGTCAGCACCGCTCTGATAATGAGCGCGCGCGCGATGGTCGAGAAAGAGCCGGATTACAGCGTCGTCGCGGCGCGCCTGCTGCTCGACAAACTGCGGCGCGAGGCGCTTTCGTTCCTCGCCGGGCAGTTTGACGAGGCCACCGGCGACGAGATGACGGCGCGCTACCCCGACTATTTCGAGCGCTATGTCGCGCGCGGCTGCGAACTGGAACTGCTCGACCCGAAACTGCGCGATGAATTTGATGTCGCGCAACTGGCGGCGGCGATAGACCCGCGCCGCGACCATGTCTTCAGTTATCTCGGCCTGCAAACGCTCTACGACCGCTACTTCATCCACCACGGCGACACCCGCTTTGAGTTGCCGCAGGCGTTTTTCATGCGCGTGGCGATGGGCCTGGCGATGAACGAGGTGGAGCGTGAGGCGCGCGCCATTGAGTTCTACAACCTGCTGTCGTCGTTCGCGTTCATGAGTTCCACGCCGACGCTGTTCAATTCCGGCACGCTGCGCCCGCAACTGTCGTCGTGCTACCTGACGACGGTGTCCGACGACCTGCACGGCATTTTCGGGGCGGTGCAGGACAACGCGATGCTGTCGAAGTTCGCCGGCGGCCTCGGCAACGACTGGAGCCGCGTGCGCGCGATGGGCTCGCACATCAAGGGCACCAACGGCAAGTCGCAGGGCGTGGTGCCGTTTCTGAAGGTCGCCAACGACACCGCTGTCGCGGTCAACCAGGGCGGCAAGCGCAAGGGCGCGGTGTGCGCCTATCTTGAGACCTGGCACCTGGACATAGAGGAGTTTCTGGAGTTGCGCAAGAACACCGGCGACGACCGCCGCCGCACGCACGACATGAACACCGCCAACTGGATACCCGACCTGTTCATGAAGCGCCTGCGCGAGGGCGGCTCGTGGACGCTGTTCTCGCCGAGCGAGACGGCGGATTTGCACGACCTGTGCGGCGACGCCTTCGAGAAGCGCTATGCCGAATACGAGGCCGCCGCCGACAACGGCGGCATCGCCAACTTCAAGCGCGTCGAGGCCGCCGACCTGTGGCGCAAGATGCTGAACATGCTCTACGAAACCGGCCACCCGTGGCTCGCCTTCAAGGATCCGTGCAACCTGCGCTCGCCGCAGCAGCACGCCGGCGTCGTCCATTCCTCCAACCTGTGCACCGAAATCACGCTGAACACATCGGACGACGAAATCGCGGTGTGCAACCTCGGCTCGGTCAATCTGGCGCTGCATGTCAACGAGGACGGCCTGATGATGGACAAACTCGAGCGCACCGTCGCCACCGCGATGCGCATGCTCGACAATGTCATTGACTACAACTATTACAGCGTCCGCAAGGCGCGCAACTCCAACCTGAAGCACCGCCCGGTCGGGCTGGGGCTGATGGGCTTTCAGGACGCGCTCTACCAACTGCGCCTGCCCTACGCCAGCGACGCCGCCGTCGACTTCGCCGACCGCTCCATGGAGGCGGTGAGTTACTTCGCCATCCGGGCGTCGTGCGACCTCGCCGGCGAGCGCGGCGCCTACCCGAGTTACCGCGGCTCGCTGTGGGACCGGGGCGTGCTGCCGATTGATTCGCTGCGCCTGCTGGCCGAAAGCCGCGACGGGTTCCTGCAGGTGGACGACTCTGCCACGCTCGACTGGGACGCGCTGCGCCAACGCATCGCAAAGACCGGCATGCGCAATTCCAACACGATGGCCATCGCGCCGACGGCGACGATTTCCAACATCTGCAATGTCACCCAGAGCATCGAGCCGACCTACCAGAACCTGTTCGTCAAATCCAACCTGTCGGGCGAGTTCACGGTCATCAACTCGCACCTGGTGGACGACCTGAAGCGCCTTGACCTGTGGGACGAGGTGACGGTGACCGACCTGAAATACTACGACGGCAGCGTCCAGCGCATGGACCGCGTGCCCGACGAAATCAAGTCGCTGTACGCCACCGCCTTTGAGATGGACCCGCGCTGGCTGGTCGAGGCCGCCGCAAGGCGCCAGAAATGGATAGACCAGTCGCAGTCGCTGAACCTCTACATGGCCGAACCCGACGGCAAGAAGATGGACAGCCTCTACAAACTGGCGTGGCTCAGGGGGCTGAAGACAACCTATTACCTGCGCTCGATGGGCGCCACGCATGTCGAGAAAAGCACGATGGAGAAAGTGGACGGCAACCTCAACGCGGTGCCGTCCGGACAGGGCGCGAAGGGGGCCTGCCTGATAACCGACCCCGATTGCGAAGCCTGCCAGTAACCCCAACCGGAGAAACACCATGCAAACTGCGACCACCCGACACTGGGACGACCCGCTGGCCGAAGCCGCGCCGCCGCCCGGCATCCGCCCGCCCGTCCCGGACAACGCCGGCAACGGCGCCGCGCCACTCCCGAACGCCGCCGGCGTGAACGGCGCCAACGGCGCAAATGGCGCGAGCACCGCCGGCGCAAGCGACGCGGCGGCGCGCGGCGGCGCCACCGGCCTTGAAACCATAGAGATGGGCGCGTCGCGCATCCAGGTGGATGACAAACAAATCATCAACTGCCGCGCCGACCTCAACCAACTGGTGCCGTTCAAGTACGCGTGGGCGTGGGACAAATATCTCGCCGCCTGCAACAACCACTGGATGCCGCAGGAAATCAACATGACCGCCGACATCGCGCTGTGGAAAAGCGCCGACGGCCTGACCGCCGACGAGCGCATGGTGGTGGAGCGCAACCTCGGCTTTTTCTCGACCGCCGACTCGCTGGTCGCCAACAACCTGGTGCTGGCGGTGTACCGCCACATCACCAACCCGGAGTGCCGCCAGTACCTGCTGCGCCAGGCGTTCGAGGAGGCGCTGCACACGCACGCCTACCAATACTGCATCGAGTCTCTCGGCCTCGACGAGGGCGAGGTCTTCAACATGTACCGCGAACTGCCGTCGGTGGCGCGCAAGTCGGAGTGGGCGCTGCCCTACACGCAAAGCCTCGGCGACCCGGACTTCGTCACCGGCACCACCGAAAACGACCGCCGCCTGCTGCGCGACCTGATAGCTTTTTATGTCGTGTTTGAGGGAATTTTCTTTTATGTCGGCTTCGCCCAGATCCTGTCCATGGGGCGGCGCAACAAGATGACCGGCGTCGCCGAGCAGTTTCAGTACATCCTGCGCGACGAGTCGATGCATATGAACTTCGGCATTGATGTCATCAACCAGATCAAGATGGAAAACCCGCAGCTGTGGAACGACGACTTCAAGGCCGAAATCACCGAACTGATACTCGACGGCGTGCGCTACGAGAAACTCTACGCCGAAGACACGATGCCGCGCGGCATGCTCGGCATGAACGCCAACCTGTTCAAGCAGTATGTGGATTTCATAGCCAACCGGCGGCTCTCGCAAATCGGCCTGCCCGAGCAGTTTGCCGGCGCCGCCAACCCGTTCCCGTGGATGTCGGAGATACTCGACCTCAAGAAAGAGAAGAACTTCTTCGAGACCCGCGTCATTGAATACCAGACCGGCGGCGCGCTGAACTGGGACTGACTTTCTCCTCCACCCTTTTTGCTCCTCCTTTTTGAGCAAGGCGCCCCACCCCCCGGGGCGCCACCTTTTTTACCGGACACGCACGCACGCACGCACGCACGCGCTGCAAAGTGTGCAGCGCGTGCAATCTTTGGTGAATTCCTGAGCTACGCGCCGCTTGCGTGCGTGCGCGGCGCGTGCTTTTGGCGGGCGCGCGGTGCGTGCGGGTCTCAGCCTTTGGAGCTGGCGCTGCCGATGGTGCCGGCGGTGCCGAGACAGCTGGGCGTCGTGCCGGCGGTGCCGACGGTGCCGAGGCTGCTGGCGCTGCCGCCGCCGGCGATGGCCGACAAATCGTCGGCCTCAAGGCTTTGCAGACTGCCGGGCGGCATGCCGGGCAGCACCACATAAAGCGTCTTGTCGGTGTTGAAATGCACCTGCAACTCGCGGTTGCCGACCTGGCGGCGAATCAGGTCCTCGTCATCCGGCGCCAACTCCCGCACCACGGCCCAACTGTCGCGCTCCGCTTCCTTGCGGAAAGTCGGGTCGCTGCGGTATTTTTCGGCGATCCGGAGCGCCTGGGCGCCGATGTCTTCATTGTATGGAATATGCATGGCGGTTTTCTCCTGTTGTCAATGTCCCTGGTTTCAGGCCTCAAGCGTGACCGTGGTGTCGGGGCCACCGCTGCTTTCCGAACTGGCGGAACCGACGGTGCTGGCGGTGCTCGCCGAACTCATTGAACTCGGCGCGCTGGAACACCCGAACGAACCCGCCGTGCCGCCGCAGGCCGCGGTGCCGGCGGTGTTGCCGCCGACGATGGCGCCGAGCGTTTCCACGGTCATCTCGCCGACCCTGCCGGGCGGCGGCACCACCAGATGAATCCGGTCGGCGGTGTCGGCGAAGATTCTGGCCGTGACGCCGTCGGCGATGTTGACGCCCAGATACTCCAGCGAGTCGGACACATCACCGGCGTCCAGCCGCGCGCGCAACGCCGCGTCTTCCCGGTATTGTTTTGCAAGCGTCACAAATTTGGCCCAGTTGGCTTTTTCCTCTTCGGTCAGTTGAGACGCTTGCGAACGATTTTTCTCTTGCATTTTTTTCCTCCAAAACATTTTTCACCCCCGCGGTAATGCGATGCCCAAGCATCGTTTTGTCGTGCCGGGCATTGTACGACAACGCCGCGGCTGTCCCGGTTCAGCAACCTTTGGCAGTGAAGGCGGCGGGATAAAGCGCGTCAGCGCGCGCTTTCCAGCCGCGCCCAGCCCGGCTCGACGAGGATGCCGGCCTGCCACAATCCGCGCAGCGCGCCGGCGACCATCTCCGGCACATAGCCGGCGGACGCCAGGCGGCGGCTGATTTCGGCGACTGGCGCGACCGACTCGGGGTTGTCGGCAACGCGCAGTTCGGCGGCGATGGCGGCGTGCAAACCGGGCGCCGCCGATTCAAAGCGCTTGCTGTAACCGCGCTTTGCCTCAAACAAACAGCCGCCGCCGTCGGCGCGGACTTCAAGCGCGGGGTGCAGCACCAGTTGGCCGTCGCCGGGCGGTGTTTCCGTCATCTGGCGGCGCACCATGCCGTTGATGATGCCGTCGAATTGCGCCGCGTCGTCCCAGGTCGCCGACTCCAGCACCTCGTAGCCCTTCGGGTACAGGCTCGACGCCTTCACCGCGGTGATCAGTTGCACCGAGCGCTTCACCAGGTTGACCAGAAAGCCGGAGACGCAGCAGATGGTCTCGTGCACATATTCCTGCTGGCGCGTGGAGTCCCAGTCGCCGTCCTGCGTGTTGATGCGGATGTTCTCCAGTTTTTGCTTCTCTTGCGCGACGCGCTCCGGCTGTTTTTCGGCCATCTTCAGCACATTGCCGGCCTGCGCGAGGCCGAGGAAGGAGCCTTTGTTGACCGGCACCATGCTCACATCGTGCACTTCGGCGGCGCTGAAATTCCGGTGTATCTTGTCCAGCAACTGCCGGTTGGTGATGGAAAAACGGCTCGACGGCGAGCGTTTCTCGCGGGCGCGCTTAATCAGCGCGCGGGTGCGCTCGATGTCCTTGCCGGCGAGCGCGGTCGTCGTCGCCGGCCAGCGCCCGAGTTCTTCGGCGAAGACATCGGCGAACATCTCGTAATCCGGATTGTCCAGCGGGTCGGTCGCCCAATACAGAAAGCCGCGCTGCGCGAACTGCCCGAACATCCCGTGCATCGCACGCAGGATTTGGCGCCACTCTTCCAGCGCCTGCGGCGTCGCCTCGCGGTGGCCGCTGAACTTGTCCGGCGAAAACCCGCAGAACCAGCAGCCGACCGAACAGCCGTCGCTCAACTCCACCGCGAACGGCAGGTACAGCGCCATCATGCCGGCATAGCCGCGGGCGATGGTGTTGCGCGCAATCTGCCGGTCGCGCCAGCGCAGCCAGGCCGGCAAACTGCCGTCGAAGCGGTCGGTCTCCCAATAGACAAAACTCATATAGCCCGTCTCGAGTTCCAGGAAACGGCGCGCCACCTGTTGCTGCGCCTCGTCAAGACGCATCTTGCCGTCGAACAGGGCGGCGTCGTAGGGGGAGAGGATGGCGCGCGTCAGCGTTTGCGGCGCCGTCAGGTGATATTCGTCAAACGCCGCCTGCCAGTCGCGCGCGACCTTGTCGCGGAAGGCGTCGTCAACCAGCCATCTTTCCTTGGCCCGTTTCAGGCGGGCGAGCAGGTCGGCGGTGCCGGGAGCGTCCATGGTCTTGCCGGGAGCGTCCATCGCCTTAAATAAACACCGGAACCGGGTTCATCTGGTCTTCGGTTTTCGGCGCCTTCAGTTTGCCCATCGCAACCGGCACATCATACAGGCGGCCCGGCGCGAAACGCGGCCAGAAATGGCGCATGCCCGGCACCAGCATTTTGATGACCGGCAGGCCGATGTCGGGCCGCGTCTGATCCAGCGCCAGCAATTCCAGGCCCTTGTCGTGCACCTTGTCCACGCACGCCCGCACTTCTTCGTAGATGGTGCGGCGCGGTGTTTCGTAGTCCTTGCGCCCGCGCGGGTTGGCGCCCGGCAGCGGGGTCAGATACCGCTTGTCCTTCAACTTCACATTCTGCCACCAGTCGAGGCATTCCGGGTCCATGAAGTTGTAGGTGTCGGGGTCGTCGGTGGCGTCGAGCACCGCGGTGAGGTACTGGTTCATCTCGCACACCGCGCGCAGGCACGCGATGTGCGGATCGAAGTGCGCGCCGGCGGAGAAGCAGATGTCCTCCTTCTCCTTGTCGGTGCGGCGCGACACCGCCACCATCACCGGAATGCCGAAATCGTTGGTAATGTCCATCACCCACATGTCACGATTATAATGCTTGCGGTAGCGTTCCGCCGCCTTTGCCAGAAACGGGTCGCCGAAGGTGGCGATGTCAACCTCCGGAAACTGCAATTCGTTGTACCACCACATTGCGAAGGCGTCGCGCTCGACCAGTTCCATAAAGCCCTGCACCGCCGCCTCTTCCAGCGTGTTGCCGGAGGCGGCGCCGTTGGAGTCCGGCGCGACATAAAACCTGTCTGCGAAACGCCCGCCCATGTAACTGAAATACAACTGCGCCGTCGGCAACCACACTTTCCTGCCGCGCGTCACCGACCACATCGGCGACCATTCCATCTCCACCTCCTCGTCGAACTCCAGCGGCACGCTGCCGAAGCGGTGGCCGCGCCGGTTGAACTCGTCGCGTTCGGCGTACTGCTTGTCGCTGAAGAGCATGATCCGGTTCGGGTGCAGCGCCTCGCCGTCGGCGAAGTCGGCGAAGCGCGCGTCCTTGCGGATCTCGTCGCCGTGAAACACGCCGCTGTAACGCTCCAGCGCCTCGCCGATGGCGCTGGCCTGCGCCTGGTCGCGGCTGCGCCCCTTGCCGGAACTCTTGGTGCGAAGACTCGCCGTCAGCAGGTTGAAGTGGGCGTTCATCAGCGCCAGGTTGCTGCCGGCCCAATATACATGCAGCCACGGGTCGTCCGGCGGCGACGAGCGCAGCAACTGCGTGACGACGCCCGACAGCGGGCTGACCAAATCCTTGTGCATCTCCACCGTCTGGTGCGGCTCGCGCGCCTTCATGCCGCCGCTGGTGAACAGCGTGTCGCCGCCGTCCCTGAAAACCACCGGGCTAAATTCGCGCGACGGGTCGTGCAGGCGCTTGTCGCCGCACGCCGGGCACTGCGGCCTTTTCATCACCGCGTGCAACTCCATCTGCGTCATCACCAGGCTGAAACTTCGCATCTGCCCTTGCAGCGCGATCATGTCGGCGCGCCCTTCTTCGTGCAGCACAATCCAGCGCGCCGCGTCCATCGCCAGCAACTGCGCGCAACCGCGCAACAGGCCCTCGTCCAGCACCTTCGGCACATAGCGCTCGCCGCCCTCGGCCATATGGCCGAGAAAACTGCGAACCTCGCGGTTGCCTTTCATGCGGTGGTAAAGGCAGCGCCAGCACGCCTCGTCGTCGCCGCTGCGAAACACCGGGCCGAACATCGCCTGCAAGCCGACGAGGCGCGCCGGCAGCCACGCCCGCCCGTCGCGCAGCCGCGCCCGGTTGAACGCCTCAAGCGCCGGGTCGAGGTAATCGTCCACCAGCACGATGAACAGGTCCGGCGTGTCGGATTCCGTCACCGTCACCGACCACGCCGCAAGGCCCTCGCGCAGCCACTCCTCGGCCTGCGGGCGCCCGTTCAGCGCAACCACCTTGACGGCGCAGTCGCGCAGTTTCTGCCCGGCATAGCGCGGCGACACCCCCATGCACGACCAGATGGCGGCCTGATCCTGCGCCAGCTCGTGCTCCGCCGAGACGATGTAGAAACTGTACGCCATGCGCGACAGCGCCGATTTAATCTCCATCTCCGGCGCGAGGCCCTTGAGTTTCTCGACCAGTTGGCGGCGGTCGGTCTTGCCGTCTATCGCCGACGCCAGGCCGAAGAACAAATCGCCGGACAGCACATAGTCGCCGTATTCGGAACCGAGAAAAACCCGCTTGTCGAGTTTGCCCGGGTCGTCGCCGTCTTCGGCGACGGCGCCCGGCGGCGGCTCCAGAAAGGTGGTTTGCAGATGCGGGCTTATCTGCGGCAGGCGGACAATGCCCTCGTCTTCCCTGGTCTTCAGGTAAAAGCGGCGCTGCGGCGGCGCGGAAGGTTGCTCAAAAGTCGCCTTTTCGTACATCGGATTCGGTTCTCGCCGGATGGGTTCTCGCCGCACGGCAAGCGCGCAGAGGCGTGATTATACAATCACTCGCATCTGATTGCCCGCTGACACAGGTTTCTGAACGGAGAACCGCCGCAGGCGCCGCAGATTGCCGCTCCGCAAGCCGCAGATTGGCCGCCGCGCGGCGCGAGCACGGGCAGTGCCCGGCCTGCCCGGCCTGCGCCCGCCGCTCCGCAGCGCCAACGGCGGCAGGCGTTATAATGGCGGTGTCATGCCGCAGATGCCCTTGAGACGATGACGCCGGAACAAATCAGGAAGATGGCCGCAGGCGGCGAAGCGCTTGATGTGGAATTCAAGAGCGAGCGAGCACAGGCACTCGCGGACCGCGAACTCGTTGAGGCCGTTGTGTGCCTTGCCAACCGCAGCGATGACAGCCCCGGCTGGCTGCTGATTGGCGTCGAGGACAATGGCCGCATCAGCGGCGCCCGCCCCCGCCACGATGAAAAAACCGACCCGGCCCGCGTGCAGGCGCTCATCAGCAACCGCACCCGCCCGTCGCTGTCCGTGCGCGCCGAGGTGGTGAATATCGGCGGAAAACAGATCCTCGCCATCGAGATTCCGGTTGCCCGCCAGCCCGTCGGCACCGCGGACGGGCATTACCTGCGCCGCGCCATCGGTGGCGACGGCAAGCCCGCCTGCACCCCGCTCCACTTTCACGAAATGCAGGCGCAACATGCCAGCCGCGGCCTGCTTGACTATTCGGCGTTGCAGCTGGACCACCTCGGCATGGACGCGCTGGATCCACTGGAATTTGACCGCTACCGCCGCGCCATTCGGGAAAACCGGGGGCGCGGGGACGAAGCCCTGCTCGGCCTGAACGACCTGGAACTGGCCAAGGCGCTGGGCGCGGTTGAAAACAACAACGGAACGGTGGTCATGCGGGTCTTGGGAGCGCTTCTTTTTGGCCGCGAGAATGTGCTGAAAGACGCCCTGCCGACCCACGAAGTCGCGTTTCAGGCGCTCTCCGGCACCGATGTGGAAGTCAACGACTTCTTTCGCTGGCCGTTGCTGCGCGCCATGGAGGAACTGGAAATGCGCTTCCGGGCACGCAACCGGGAACGGGAAATTCAGGTTGACATGCTTCGCATCGGAGTCCCCGACTATCCGGAACGCGCTTTCCGTGAAGGGGTCGCCAACGCGCTCACTCACCGCGACTACATGCGCCTTGGCGCCGTGCATATACAATGGCATTCCAATCGGCTCGAAATCTCAAACCCCGGCGGCCTTCCGGAAGGCGTGCGCCTCGACAACCTGCTCGTGACCCAGCCGCGTCCCCGCAATCCGTTGCTGGCCGACGCCTTCAAGCGCGCCGGCATCGTCGAGCGCACCGCCCGCGGCATTGACACCATCTTCCACGAGCAGATTCGCAACGGGCGCCCGGCGCCTTCCTACGAGCGAACCACGGAAAACGATGTTGTTCTGACGCTTCCCGGCGGCAAGGCCAATCTCGAGTTCGTGCGCCTGGTGGCGAAAGAGGCACGCGCGGGCCGCACGCTCTCTCTGGACGGTCTCCTGATTCTGAACCGCCTGTGGCAAGACCGCCGCATCACGACAGCGGAAGCCGCGCGCCTGATGCAAAAACCGGAAGCCGAGACACGCGGCAGTCTGGAAACACTGGCCGAAAGCGGCCTGATTGAAAGACGCGGCGAGCACAAGGCCCGCACCTGGCATCTGTCCGCTGCGACCTATCGCCGTCTCGATAAAAAAAGCGCCTACATCCGGCAGCGCGGCTTTGAGCCGTTGCAACAAGAGCAAATGGTGCTGCAATACGCCGAAAGTCACGGTCGAATTACCCGGGGCCAGGTCGCGGAACTTTGCAGGATTACGCACGGCCAGGCTACCCGCCTGCTCCGGCGGCTGACAGATCAAGGGAGAATCGAGGCGCACGGCGAGAAGAGAGGGAGATGGTATTCGCGCAAACACCGCCCCTCCGGGTAGCCGCAAAATAACCACAAAATAATCGCGGATAATCTCGCGCGATTATTTTTTATTTAACTTTAATCGCGCGTGATTATCTCTGATATTTCCCCTTATATCAATGACATGGCAGCCTGTGAAAATCAGGGTTGAGCCGGAGCGGGGCATAAAAACATCAATATTTCGCAAAAATAATGAGCATGTAATCCCG
>RKSI01000013.1 GCA_007570905.1 Gammaproteobacteria bacterium | reverse complement strand
CGCCACGCTCATCGCCAACCTGCTGGAGCGCCACCGTTGGATTGGCTATGTCGGCTTGTTGATGATTTTGTATGTCGCGCTGAAAATGATTTATAGCGGCACGCTGCAGTTGTTGTGAGCGGTTCGAAGCACGCAAGCGTTTAGAACGCGGCATGCGCCGCGCTAATCACCGCCCGAACACCACAGCGAATACCCGTGCGGCGACAGCATCACCGGGATGTGGCAAGCGCCGTCGGGGTCGGGCAGGCGGAAACGCACTGTCGCATCGGTAACGCCGCCGGTCGCATCAGCGCAACCCGACTGGCGGGCGAAATAATCGGCGGCATGAAAGGTCATCTCAATCAGTGTGCCGGCATCCGCGGCCTTCATCTGCACGGTTTTGCGCAGACGGCCGCCGGCGTCGGTTGCGGCGCTGAATAATTCGCTTCGCGCGCCCGACGCTTCGATGCGGTGTGCGGTCACACCGAGCCCGGCGGCGTGCCTGCCGCGCAGCGAATCGAGAACATGCGTGGTCAGTGTGGCCACGGCTACTCGATGGATGCCTTGTCACGTCTGTCGGTGACCGCCGAGACGATGGGGCTGATGACGCCGCGCGTTTTGACATTCACGCACGCCGGTTTGCCGGCGCCGGCGGCGGCCAAGGCGCGCCGCAAAGCCGGCGCCAGTTGGGCGCGGGCATCCACTCGTTCACCGTGGCCGCCGAGCCCCTGGACCATCCGCTCAAACGGAATGTCGCGGAAGTCGGTGGCGAAATGCCGGCCGCTTGCGAACAGGCGCTCTTGTTGCTGGGAAATGCAGTCCAATCCGCCGTTGTTGTCGATGACCACGACAATCGGCCAGCGCTCCTGAAACGCGGTCTCAATCGCCAGCCCGCCGGACAAAAACGCGCCATCACCGCTGATTAAGACAACCCGTGAATCGGGGCGGGTGTTCTTGGCGGAGAGCGCAAACGGCACGCCCACGCCTAACATGCTGAACGAGCCGGGGTGCAGGATGCCGCCCAATTTCCGCCCGCGCCAGCCGGCAATGTTGACCGCGATTTCGCTCCAGAAATGCGTGTTGCCGCCGTCGAACACCAGATAGTCGCCGTCCGCGAGCGCCGCTTGCACATCGAGGGCGAGTTGCAACGGATGCATTTTGCCGTCGCCGTTTGTTTCGGCGTCACGCTGCAAATCCGCCAAGGTGTCGTCGACCCACGCGCCGCGCTTTTGACGGTTGAGTTCAAACCACTCGGTATTCGAGCGCCAGTCGCCATGCGCATGACGGCTCAGCAACGCATCGACAAACGCGCCGGGGTCGGATAACAAGCGGTGGTCGGCGGCGCGGTTGTGGATTAACTCCTCGTCCGAGCCGTTGACGCAAATCAACTTTGTTGCGGCCGGGAACAGCGGCGGATTGCCGAAGTTCATCTGGTTGTCGAGCCGCCCGCCGAGCAAAACGACGACATCGGACTTATCCAGCGCGAACGCGGCCGGCGGATACTGGTGGATGTCGGCCAGCCCGCAATACGCCGCGCTCGACTCGCCGAGCAGTTTCTGGTGATACGGCACATTGAAAACCGGAATCGACAACGCCGCGGCCGCCGCTTCCAGTTTTTTCTCGCCGCCCGACCACCACACGCCATGGCCGCCGATGAACACTGGGCGCGTTGCGGTGGCGACCCACTCGACAATCGACTCCAATGTCGTCGGCTCCGGCCACGCGCGTGGCGGGCTGTCGTTTCGGTCGCGATTGAACGGGCGTTCATCGCCGCCGGCGTTCTCGTCGAAAGACGAGAACATGATGTCCACCGGCAAACTCAAATGCACCGGGCCGGGGTAGCCCGCGGTGGCGATTTTCCAGGCGCGGTCGACGAACTCGCCGATGCGGGCGCCATCGGTGATGCGGGCGCTGTATTTGGTCAGCGGCGCGGCGATGGCGACATCGTCGATTTCCTTGAAGCCGCCGGCGCCGTCGCGTTTGAGCGTGCTCGACCCGGTGATGAACACCACCGGCGAGCGCTCACCCCAGGCCTCCATCATCGCCGGCGCCGCGTTGGCGAAACCTTCCGGACCGACCAGGCAGACCGACGGACGGCGGGTGATGCGGGTGTGGCCATCGGCGAGGTGGCCGGCGACTTGCTCGTGCGGACAATTGACCACCACGGTGCCGCATTCCATGAAGCCCTCCAGCGCCGGATTGCAAAAGCCGCCGGACAGCGTGAACACATGCGAGATGCCGCGCGCGTGCAACGCCCGCGCCAGCAGGTTGCCGCCGCGCAAACGGTTTTTCGCACGCTGGATTGTGTTCATGTCCGATTCTCCGCCACGCTATCGGGGGTTGCCGGAGGTTACCATGCGCGGACAACTTCAACGCATCGTTTGGCTTCTACACCGGGCGCAACCCTGTTCTTGGATGCCCCGCAAAATGCGAAGTTGATGGCAACGAACGCATGCTTGCCCACCGCTGCCGCCTGTGTTATGTTTTTCCGTCATCGTCGATGCGACGCTGGTGCCGTGGCGCCGCAGCATCGCGATTCCCGCCACCCATTTCCGGAATATTCCCATGCGCAAACTCTCATTCCAACCCGTCCGCCGGTCCATCCATCGGCCCATTCG
>RKSI01000191.1 GCA_007570905.1 Gammaproteobacteria bacterium | reverse complement strand
TTGACATCGCCGGGCAGCAGTTTGCCGATGAGCGCGGTCTCGAAGTCGTCCAGCGGCTGGCCGTCTTTCAGCATTTCGGCGAGCCGCGCCAGCGTCGCCAGCGACATGACCTTGCCGGTCTCGGGCTGGGCGTCGAGGTAGTCGTGGATTTGCCGTATCTCGCCGAGTTTGCGCGGGCTTAGCCAGTAGTTTTGCGGCGGCTGTTCGTCGTCTTCTTCCAGGTAGTCATCCAGCGCGAAGTCGTCGTCGGCGTCCGCCGCCGGCGGCGCGGCGCCGCTGCCTGCGCTGCCGGCATTGTCCGGCGCCGCCGCCGCGGCCTCGGCTTTCAGCACGATGTCCAGCGGCGTCGTGCCGCCCAGTTTGCGGTCTATCAGCAACATGCCGCGGTGGATTTCGGTGTCGTCGCGGAAGTAATCTATGAAGCGGTTCTCCACCTCCAGTTGGCCGATGCCGAACGCGCTCGCCAGCGCCGCGGCGACGCCGACGACGGCGATGACGCGGTGGCGGCGCCTTGTCAGCCGCGCCAGCGCGCCCGTCAGCCGCGTCGTGAAGTCGTTCTCGGCGCGGCTTGCGCCCTTTTTCAGCACCATCAGAAAACTCGGGAACAGCGTGAAGATAAGAAAGAACGCGAAGACGATGCCGAGCGTCATCAGCCAGCCGAAGTCTATCACCGGGCGGATGCCGCTCGCCAGCAGCGACACGAACGCGACGATGGTCGTCAGCGAGGTGTAGATGCACGGGCGGAACATGAAGCGCACGGTCTCTTTCAGCAGTTGGCGCACCTCTTCGGCGGGGCGCGCCGCCTGCAATTCACGAAAGCGCACCGTCAGGTGGATGGTCATGGACATCGCGATAATCAGTATCAGCGCGACGAAGTTGGACGAGATGACGGTGACGCGCCAGTCGAGCAGGCCGAGCAGGCCGACCATCGCCAGCGCCGACAGCAGGCAGCACATCATCGGCAGCGCCACCCAGCGCGGGCTGCGGAAGATGACCGCCAGCATCAGCACCAGAAACGCGGCGACCGCGCCGCCGAACACGACGAGGTCGTTCTCTATCATCGCTATCATGTCGGCGATGATCATCGGCACGCCGCCGAGCGACAGTTCGGCGCGTTCGCGGTGGCGCTCCATCACGCCGCGCACCGCGGCGATGGTCGCGCGCCGCTGCTGCACCTGCTCGGCCTGGCGCGCCCGGAACACGCGCGCCGTGTCGGCGAGTTGGCGCGCCTCGCCGGCGTCCAGGCCGCGCCGCTGTTTCAGCAGGCGCAGGCGCTCGCGTTCGGCGAGGAGGTTTTCAAGGGTCTCGTCCGTTTCCAGATAGGCCAGCATCATCGTCGTACCGCCGTCGTCGCTGAGCAGCAGGTTGCGGTAGAGCGGGCTGCTTTGGAATTCGCGCCGCGCCATTTGTGCATCCACGCCGGGCGTTCGCAGCGTGCGCTTTTCCTTTGACAGGTCGGACAAACTGATGCGCGGGCTGTCGAGCAGCGGCACATCCAGCAGCGACAGCACCTGGCGTATTCCGGGCAGCGCCGCGAGGTCTTGTTGCAGCGCGTCAAGACGCGCCAGCGCCGGCGCCGCAAACAGGTCGCCGCCCGGCGTTATGGTGACCGCGACAAAGTCGTCGGAACCATAGCGGCGCACCAGCGAGCGGTAATAGCGAAGGTCGTCGTCGTTTTCAAGCAGCAGCGAGTCGGCGGAGGCGTCAAGACGGAAATTCCCGGCCTGGCTTGCCAGCGCCGCCACCAGCGCCAGCAGCGCAACCAGCACCACGCCGGGCCGCCCCAGCACCGCCGCCTCGTAGGCTTGCCAGACGCGGCCCGTGATGCGGCCCGTGATGCGCCCTTTGGCGCGCGTTGCGGGGGCTTTCACGGCGTCTCCCCATTGTTCTTTGCATTGTTCTTCGCGTTGTTCTTCGCATCGCCGCCGTCGCCGCCATGCCCGGCAAGGCGCGGCAGGATGCGAACGATTTTCACCGCGTTGCGGTGCGTTTTCAGCACCTCAAACGGGTGGCCTTCAATCAGGATGCAGGTGGCCGATTCCGGAATCATCTCCAGTTTGTCGAGCACCAGGCCGTTGACGGTCTTGGGGCCGTTCTCGTCCAGCCCCCATCCCGTCAACTGGTTCAGTTCGCGGATGTGGCAACTGCCGTCCACAATCATGCTGCCGTCTTCCTGGCGCGCGATTTCAAGGTCGTAGGTGCCGGGGTCGCTGGTGAACTCGCCGACGATTTCCTCCAGCAGGTCTTCCATCGTGACCAGCCCCTGGATTTCGCCGTATTCGTCCACAATCAGCCCGCTGCGGCGCTTGTGTTTCTTGAAGTCGCGCAACGCCTCCATCAGCGGCACATTCCGGGAGATGAAATGCGGCTCGCGCGCGGCCTTTTCCAGCGCCTCAATGGTCAGCCCCTCGGCGGCGTCGCTTTGCAGCATTTTCCTGACATGCACGAAGCCGACGACATGGTCGATGCTGCCGCGGTACAGCGGCACGCGCGTGTAGGCGGTGTTGGCGAGGCCGTCCTCAATGTCGCCGGCCTCGTCGTCCAGGTCTATGCCGACGATTTCATGGCGCGGAATCATGATGTCTTCCACCGTCTTTTTCTCGAGGTCGAGGATGCCGACCAGCATGTCCTGGTATTCCTCCGAGATGACATTGCGCGAGATGGCCAGCGCCGCGCGCAGTTCCTCGCGCGTCAGCGACTGCGTCGCGCCGCGCGCCTGCACGCCGCCGAACGGCTTCAGCAGCGCGCCGGTTATCAGCGCGCCGAGGCGCACCAGCGGATAAAGCGGCACGCGCAGCACCGCATACACGGCGCTGGCCGGCAGCGCGAGGCGCTGCGGCCACAGCGCGGCGAAGGTCTTGGGCGTGAGTTCGGCGAAGATCAGCAGCGCCAGCGTCAGCGCCGCCGTCGCCACCGCGATGCCGAGGTCGCCGTAGATGCGGTAGCCGATCCAGGCCGTCAACTGCGCGATGAGAATGTTGGCGAGGTTGTTGCCGAGCAGTATCAGCGAGATCAACTGGTCGGGCTTTTCGAGCAGTTTAAGGACGCGCGCGGCGCCGCGGTGCCCCTCGCGCGCCAGGTGCTCGAGGCGGTAGCGGTTGACCGTCATCAGCGCGGTTTCCGAACCCGAAAAGAAAGCCGACAGCACGAACAGCAGTCCGAGAACGGCGAACAGCGCGTATAGCGGGATTTCTTCCATCAGTACCGCTGCAAGATCAGTTCCAGCACCATCTTGCTGCCGAAATAGCCGAGCGTCAGCAGCACGCCGCCGGTCAGCACCAGTTTCAGCATGGTGCGCCCGCGCCAGCCGAGCAGTTTTCTGCCGACCAGCAGCGCGCTGAAAAACACCCACGCCGCCGCCGACAGCACCGTCTTGTGCACCAGGTGCTGCGCCATCAGGTCGTCGTGGTAAAGCCAGCCGCTGGCGAGGCTCAGCGTCAGCAGCGCGACGCCGATGCCGAGCAGATGAAACAAAAACGCCTCCATCTTGTCGAGCGGCGGCAGGCTTGCCAGCAGCGCCGGCGAGCCGGGCGCCTTGAGACGCCGGTCTTGCAGGTAAATGGCGACGGCCTGGATGCCGGCGAGAGTCAGGAAGGTGAAGGCCAGGAACGACAGCAGAATGTGCGCCTGAATGCCGGGCACGGCGGCGCCGGCGACGAGGATGCGGCTGGGGTCGGCGTGGCTGAACAGGATGACGACGGCGGCGAGCGGCAGCACGACCAGGCCGAGCAGTTCAAGCGGCAGCCGCAGGCAACTGACGAGCAGCGTCAGCGACAGCAGCAGCGCCGCCAGCGACGCGGCATGAAAGAAGGCGAGGTTAAGGCCGTCGCCGGTCATCACCGCGGGCGCCAGCCCGGCGGCGTGGCACGCCAGCGCCGCCAGCCACGCCAGCATCACTTTTGCGCGCGGCGCGGCGCTGCGGTGTTCGGCGCCGCGCCCGGTTTGCTTCCACAGCAGCAGCGCCGTCAGCAGGTACAGAAAGACCGCCAGCAGGTTGAGCGTCAGGCCCATTGAATTGGTCGCGCGTTCATCGCTTGCGCGATTATAGCAAAAGCCGCGCGGCGCCCGCTCATGCCGGTTGCGCCCGCTTGCGCCTGCCGGCGCCCGCCGGTGTGCTATTCTGCGCGCCATGTTGGAACGCATTACAGGCCGCCTTGCCGCGGTCGCCGCGCGCCTGCGCGGCGAGGTGCGCCTGACCGAAGGCAACATCGCCGACACGCTGCGCGAGGTGCGCGCGGCGCTGATAGAGGCCGATGTCGCGCTGCCGGTGGTCGGCGATTTTGTCGAGGCCGTGCGCGAGCGCGCGCTCGGCGCCGAGGTCGCCAAAAGCCTGACGCCCGGCCAGGCGCTGATTAAACTCGTTTTGGAAGAACTGACGGCGCTGATGGGCGGGCAGTGCGCGACGCTGGCGCTGGACGCGCAGCCGCCGGCGGTGGTGCTGCTGGCCGGGCTGCAGGGCGCCGGCAAGACGACGACCGCGGCGAAACTCGCGCAGCATCTGCAAGCGCAAAAGAAGTCGGTGGCGCTGGTCGGCTGCGATGTGCGGCGCCCGGCGGCCATTGAACAACTCGCGCAACTGGCTTCGCAATGCGGCGCCGCCTGTTATCCGACGCAGATTGATGAGCCGCCGGTGGTGTCGGCGCACGCGGCGCTGGAACGCGCGCGGCTTGAGTTCAAGGATGTGCTGATAGCGGACACCGCCGGGCGTTTGCACATTGACGCGGCGATGATGGACGAGATACGCGAACTGCACGACGCGCTGTCGCCGGTCGAGGTGCTGTTTGTCGTGGACAGCATGACCGGGCAGGACGCGGTGAACTCGGCGCGCGCGTTCGGCGAGGCGCTGCCGCTGACCGGCGTCATCCTGACCAAGGCCGACGGCGACGCGCGCGGCGGCGCGGCGCTGTCGGTGCGCGCGGTGACCGGCAAGCCGATCAAGATGATGGGCGTCGGCGAGAAACTGGATCAACTGGAGCCGTTTTATCCGGAACGCATCGCGTCGCGCATCCTCGGCATGGGCGAGGTGGAGAGTCTGATTGAGCAGGTGGAGCGCGCCGGCGACGAACGCAAGGCGCGCAAACTGCTGAAGAAGGTGAAAAAGCGCAAGGGATTTGATTTGTACGATGTGCGCGACCAGTTGCGCCAGATGCAGAACATGGGCGGCATTAGCGGCCTGCTCGACAAACTCCCCGCCGCCATGGCCGGCCAGGCCGCCGCCAACCCGCTGGCCGGCGAGCAACAGGTGAAGACCATGCTGGCGGTGATAGATTCAATGACGCCGCAGGAACGCCGGAGACCGGAGTTGATGAACGGCTCGCGCAAAAAGCGCGTCGCGGCGGGGTCGGGGACGCATATCCAGGATGTGAACCGCGTGCTGAAACAGCACAAGACGATGCAAAAGGCGATGAAGAAATTCTCGCGCGGCGGAGTGGAGAAGATGATGAGGGGGATGGGTGGTCTGGGGGG
>RKSI01000125.1 GCA_007570905.1 Gammaproteobacteria bacterium | reverse complement strand
GCGGCGCGCGCAAACCGGCCTGCTGCTCGGCGAATGCGGCGAGAACTTCAAGGCATACAAGGCGTCGCGGCACCGCCACTGGCCTGAAATCAACGAGCAACTCGGGCGCATCGCGGGCGCCACGGTGGGCCTCAGCTTCACGCCGCACCTGCTGCCGGTGTCGCGCGGCATTCATTCAACGCTGTACTTCCGCACCGCGCTCGACCAGCCCGCGCTGCAAGCGTGCTTTGAACAGGCGTGGGCCGGCGAGCCTTTCGTCGAGACGCTGCCCGCAGGCAGCCATCCGGAAACGCGCTGGGTGCGCGGCAGCAATGTCTGCCTGATGGCGGTGCACCGCCCGCAGACCGCCGATGTCGCCAAGGTGCTGGTGGTGATTGACAACCTGGTCAAGGGCGCCGCCGGGCAGGCGGTGCAGAACATGAACCTGATGTTCGGCTTTGAGGAAACCGCCGGTCTGCGCGGCTGGTTTCCGACCTTCTGACGATGGCGCCGAACCGCTCCCGCGCCGCCCAGGGCCGCCCGGCGTGGTGGCCGCGCGTCCCCCGCTGGCCGCTGCGCTTGCTGGTGTGGCTGGCGTTTCGGATGCGCCTGCTGCGGCTGTATCTCGGCGGGCGCTCGTTTGTGAAGATGTTCGCGGCGGTTTTTCTGGTGCTGTCGTGGTCGGCGGCGTTTTACCTGCTGGGCTACACCGTGGAACACGCCCGCTTTGACGCCGCCTTTGACGAACTGGCGCGCATTGAGGGCTTTGGCGACACGCTGGACCAGCAAAGCACCGCGCTGAAACTGGTGGCGGTCAGAACCCGCGCCAACCTGCTGCGCGAGACCGCGCAGCAGATGCGCAACGAGTTGTACCAGAAAGAGCGCGACCTCGCCGAGATGAAGGAACAACTTTATTTCTACCGCCGCGTCATCGCGCCGGAGGATTTGCAGCAGGGCGTCGCGATCCTGTCGGCGCACCTGGAGAAGCCGGCGACGGACGGGCGCTTTCCGTTTGAACTGGTGCTGCGGCAGGGCGCGCGCAAGGACAAGATGGCGAAGGGCAGCATCCGCCTGCGCGTGGACGGCACGCTGGACGGCGCCGGCAGGCGGTTGCCGATGGACGATTTCTACGAGGGTGAGCGGCGCTTCGCGTTCAAGTATTTCCAGCGCATCAAGGGGCGGATTTCGCTGCCGGAGCACTTTGTGCCGGCCAGCGTTGAAGTGCGGGTCAGCGCCGAAAAGGCCGACCCGGTGGTGCGGATGTTTCGCTGGAGCAGTTTGCTGAGCGCGGCGGATGCGCCGCTTGCGCCGCTCGGCGCGTTGCCGGAGGCGCCGCCCTGATGCGCCCGGACGCCCGTGCCGGCGGCGCCCGTGCTATAATCCCCGTTGCAACGCAAGCAAAGGAGCGAACCGATGGCTGAAATGCAATCCCTGATTTTCACCGAGGCCGCCGCGGCCAAGGTCAAGTCGCTGATTGAAGAGGAGAACAACGCCAACCTCAAGTTGCGCGTGTTCGTCTCGGGCGGCGGCTGCGCCGGTTTTCAATACGGCTTCACCTTCGACGAGAACATCCAGGAAGGCGACACCCGGGTCGAGAAAGGCGGCGTTACGCTGCTGGTGGATCCGATGAGCCACCAGTACCTGATGGGCGCCGAGATTGACTACACCGAAGGGCTGGAAGGCGCGCAGTTTGTCATTCGCAATCCGAATGCGACGACAACCTGCGGCTGCGGCTCTTCGTTCTCGCCCGCCTGAACCTCACCCTTTCTGTTCCGTGCCCGGCGGCGGACCCGGTGGTGGAAGATAGACGCCGCCGAGCAGCGCCGCCTGCGTTGCGCCGGTGGCCGCCGCAATCACGCCGCTGGCGCGCGCGAGGCGCTGCCTGGCAAGCCATGCGAACGCCAGCGCCTCGACCCGGTCGGGCGGCACGCCTTCGGTATCGGTGCTGCGCACGCGAACACCGGTCAGCGCGCTGAGGCGCTGCATCAGATGGCGGTTGTGCACGCCGCCGCCGCACACCAGCAGCGTTTCGGCGCCGGCGGCGTGGTGGCGCAACGCATCGGTGATGGTCGCCGCCGTCAGTTCTGCCAGCGTCGCCTGCACTGCGGCGGGGTCTGCGCCATCCATCAGATAATCGTCAAGCCAGCCGAGGTGAAACTGGCTGGTGCAGAAACTCTTCGGCGGCGGCGCCGAGAAGGGCGGGTGAGCCAGCAGTCGCGCCAGCAGTTCGCGGTCGGGCGCGGCGCTTGCGGCCCAGCGGCCTTCGTCGTCGTAAGGCTGCTGTTGGTGGCGCATCATCCAGGCGTCCATCAGGCAGTTGCCGGGGCCGGTGTCAAAACCCGCGACCTCGCCGCCGCCGAGCACGCTCAGGTTTGCGATGCCGCCGATATTGACGACCGCGGCGCGTTCAAGGTGTCCGAACAATTCCCTGTGAAAGGCCGGCGTCAGCGGCGCGCCCTGGCCGCCGAGAGCGATGTCGGCGCGCCGGAAATCGGCGACCGTGGTCAGGCCGGTTCTGGCGGCGACGATGTTGGGGTCGCCGATTTGCACCGAGCAGGGGCAGGCGTCGTCCGGGCGGTGCAGCAGGGTTTGCCCGTGCAGGCCGACGGCTTCTATGGCGCCGGCGGCGAGGCTCTGGTCTTCAATCAGCGCGAGCACCGCGTCGGCGAACAGGTGGCCGAATTCGCAGTCCAGGCGCGCCAGTTCCGCCAGCGGCGCGGGCTGCGTTTGCAGATGCGTGACGCGCTGCGCGACGGCCCGGTCTATCGGGCGGCTGGCAAAGGCAATCAGCGTGGCGCCGCCGTCGAAGTCCACCGCCGCGACATCCACCGAGTCCAGGCTGGTGCCGGACAGCGCCCCCAGATAGATGGCCGGCATGGTTCAGGGTCGGCCCGGCTCGCCGTCCGCCCCGTCCGCGTTGTTCGCCGCCTCGCCGAGCGACGCGAGATATGCCTGGTTAATCAGGTTGAGTTTGGCGAAGATGTCGCGCGTCGTCTTGCGGAAGTGCGGCCTCTTTGACTTCGGCAGCGGCCTTGAGTTGGGCAGTTTGACCGTCAGCGGGTTCTTGTGGACGCCGCCGACGCGGAATTCATAGTGCAGGTGCGGGCCGGTTGAAAGCCCGGTGGAGCCGACATAGCCGATGACCTGCTTTTGCCGCACAAACGACCCGACGCGCTGGCCGCGGCCATAACGCGACAGGTGCGCGTAGAGCGTGCTGTAACCGCGGTCGTGGCGGATGATGACGGTCTTGCCGTAGCCGCCTTTTCTGGCGCGGTGGATGATCTTGCCGTCGCCGGTCGCGCGCACCGGCGTGCCGCGTTTCGCCGCGTAGTCCACGCCGCGGTGCGGGCGCACCTTGTTCAGCACCGGGTGCAGGCGCCGGTTGCTGAAATGCGAACTGACGCGCTTGAACTCCAGCGGGTTGCGGAGAAAAGGCTTTCTGACGCGGCGCCCGTTTTCCATGTAGTAGTCGGTCTTGCCGGCGGCGTCGGTGTAGCGCGCGAGGCGGTAGGTTTTCTTGCGGTTCAGAAACTCAATGGCGGTGATGTGATTGTCTTTCCATTTCTCGCCGTGAACATAACTTTCCTCGTAGAGCACGGTGAAGCGGTCGCCGCTGCGGATGTCATAGACGAAGTCGATGTCCCAGCCCAGCAACTCGCCCATTTCAATGATGATTTTGTCCGAAAGTCCGGCCTTCCTGCCCGCCAGATACAGCGAATCGGCAATCACGCCGGACGCAAAAACTTCCCTTGTTTCAACGGGTAACAGGCGCTTTTCCAGAGCGTAGCCGTCCTCGCGCGCCGACACGATGATGTGCTCAATCCGTGATGGCCGGTAAATCAATTCCGCCAGCGCGCCGTCGCGGATTGTCAGTTCAAGCGGGCGGCCCGGGCGCAGGTTGGCCAGCAGTTTTCTGTCTTTCTTTTTAAGCGCCAGCAGATGGCGCATGGTCTTGTGCAAGCCGAAATGGTCGAGAATGCCGGAAAGGGTGTCGCCCGGCTGAACGGTGTAATGGCGGACTTGTGCATTGCCGGCGGGCGCGTCCGCCGGCGCGGCGGCGGGTTGTTCATCGGCATCGAGATATGCGATGGTGGGCGGCGCCAGTTGCAACTGCTCCGCCGCCTGCGTTGCCGGTTGCGGCTGTTCCGCCTGCGCCGCCTGCGCCGCCTGCGGCAGTTGTTCGGTGCGGGCCGAGATGACAAAGACGATGACGCCGCTCAGCAGCGCCGCACTGACTAACAGGCGCAGGCGGTGCTTGCGGGCGGGGTCGGCGCGCCGCCGCAAACCGGGGATGTGGTGTCGAATCATCGGTTAAATCGCGGGAAAATAAAAAACAATTTGAAATTACAAGCGAGTAAAGATACCCTCAGTTCCTGAATTGTCAATAACAAATGCCGCATTTGTGATGAAATCCGCAATGAAAACCGCGATGAAGGCCGACGCCGCCGAACTGCTGAGAGGCGCGGTGGATGTGCTGCTGCCGGACGAACTGCAACAGCGCCTGAACGCCGGCAGGCCGCTGGCGGTCAAGGCCGGCTTCGACCCGACGGCGCCCGACCTGCACCTCGGCCACACCGTGCTTATCAACAAACTGCGCGAATTCCAGCGCCAGGGGCACGCCGTGAAATTCGTCATCGGCGACTTCACCGGCATGATCGGCGACCCCAGCGGCCGCAGCAAGATGCGCCCGCCGCTGACGCGCGAGCAGGTCGCTGAAAACGCCGCGACTTACAGCGCGCAGATTGACCGTATCCTTGACCGCGACGCCGTTGAAATCTGTTTCAACTCAAAGTGGCTGGACGCTCTCGCGGCGAAATCCGTCGTTGAACTGGCGTCGCATCACACCGTCGCGCGGATGCTCGAGCGCGACGACTTCAGCAAGCGTTACGCCGGCGGGCAGCCCATCGGCATTCACGAGTTTCTGTATCCGCTGCTGCAAGGCTATGACTCGGTCGCGCTGAACGCCGATGTTGAACTCGGCGGCGTTGACCAGAAATTCAACCTGCTGCTCGGCAGGGAACTGCAGAAAAACCACGGCCAGGCGCCGCAGGTGGTCATCACCATGCCGCTGCTCGAGGGGCTGGACGGCGTGCGCAAGATGTCAAAATCGCTTGACAACTATATCGGCGTCACCGAGCCGGCGGCGGAGATGTTCGGCAAACTGATGTCGCTGTCGGATGAGTTGATGTGGCGTTATTTCGAGTTGCTGAGTTTTCTGTCGTCGGCGCAGATTGAGGCGCTGAAACGCCAGGTCGCGGACGGGCGCAACCCGCGCGATGTCAAGTTTGAACTGGCGCGCGAGATTGTCGCGCGCTTTCACGACGCGCGCGCGGCGGAGCAAGCGCACGCCGGTTTCATCGAGCGTTTCAGCAAACACGCGGTTCCCGACGACATTGAGGTGCGCGATGTGCTGATTGAGGGCGACAGTTTGCCGCTGCCGCAACTGATGAAGCGGTCGTCGCTGACCGCGTCGTCGTCCGAGGCGCTGCGGATGAT
>RKSI01000001.1 GCA_007570905.1 Gammaproteobacteria bacterium | reverse complement strand
CTGCCGCTGTACCCGGCACTGCGCGAGGCGCAGCAGGATGAGGTTATCGGTAAACTGCGGGAAACATCACAATAAGACAAAGAGGCAACCATGAAACCGGAAGAATTCAAGCCCTTTCTTGAAAGCGGGAATATCTGTTTTGTCCCCGTGGATGAAGAAATAGACGACCGCTACCTTGCATGGGTGAATGACAGGGAAACAATCGAACACCTGGAAACCGGGAAGTTTCCCAGCACCAGGGCCGCCTTGACTGAATATGTCAAATCAGTCAATGAATGCCCCAATCATGCATTTTTCGGTGTCATGACGAAGAATCCGGTCCGATATATCGGCAATGTGAAACTCGGCCCGATTGACTGGATTAACAGAACAGCCGAGTACGGGTTGATGATTGGGGACAAAACCGCGCGCGGCAAGGGATACGGTGCGGAAATAGCCGGGCTGGCGATGCATTATGCGTTCATGATACTGAACCTAAACAAAGTCACCGCAGGAGCGTCGGTTGACAATATCGCGTCCGTGAAAATGCACGAAAAAGCCGGTTTCAGGGTGGAGGGCAAACTGAAGGAGCAGGTTTTTCACAATGGCTCATACAGGGATACCGTCAGAATGGGAATTACAAAAAATCAATATCTCGAGCTGCATCAAAATGGAAAATGACGGCCGCACTGCAAATGTGAGCGCGGTACGAGGAACCGCTGACTCATTGCCATCTCGCCTTTTCCATGGTTACGAAGTCGCGCATATGAGTTGAATTCACAGCCTTGAAGAGTCTCTCAATGCGGCCCTTGGTCTGCGGCATTTTGGCAAGGGTGGGGTCGATATCCAGTTACCTCAAAGCCTTGCCATCTGCATTTCCGCACAAAGTGGCGCTATATGGTAAAATGTGCACAAATGTTCACTGGTGACCTTAATCAAATGAACCCCGGCAGCCTGGATGAAGCTGCGCTGCCTGCGCTTTCGCCTGATGCGCTCTGGTGTCCGCTTTCTCGCACGGAAAAAGATGCGCTGGGGGGCGGATGGAGCGCGGAAGATTTTGTCGTTGCGCTGAGCGAATTTTTCGCGCAAAGTACTCAAAGCCCGGAGACGGTTCAATCATCCGAGCAAAAGGCGATGTTGTATTTGGCCGCCTGCATCCGGATTCAGGAGGCGCTGGAATCACATTTGCTGGACGCGGAAAACGGCGCCATTCCCGGATTCGTCAGGCAAGCCGAGCTGGCGGTTGAATACTTTGACAAACATTTAATGTGACGAGCGGGGACGATGAACGAATCCACAGCGGTTACGGCCTGAAAAGTTGGCGGAGTCAGCTCTGCGGTTGACGGCGACCCGCTTGTCGAGGCATGGGGCGCTTCCCGGCAAGGAAACCATGTTGAAAAACATGCATGACACAAAGATTCTGGTGGGCATAAAAACCTATATGCGCCCCGCCATGCTGGAAGGTTTGTTGAACTCTATCGCGCATGCCGATTTGCCCGGAGAAATATTGTTGATGGTGGCAGACAATGACGCGAAAGGAGGCGCCCGGGAAACTGTAGTGAATTTCGCCCGCCAAGCTCCGTTTCCGGTTAAATATGCCATTGTTCCGGAACGCGGTTTATCCAATGTGTTCAATTGCCTTATAGAGGCTGCCATCGCTCATGGCGCCAGTTGTCTCGCATGTCTGGATGATGATCAAACTATCGGCAAAACCTGGCTCACAGAAACTTGGTCAGCACTGGAGAAACATAACGCAGACGCTTGCGGAGCAAACACAGTGATGTGTTATCCGGATTTCCAGCCCTCCCTGCCCAAGTGGAAGTGGAACCGTGATATTCCCAAGTTCGGATGGCGGGTAAAAATCCGCAATGCCAATGCCATTCCCAACATGCCGAAACAGAAAGTAGTGGAAAAAAGGCCTAATGGCAATAATTTTTTGTTGTCTGAGCGAATTTATAAAGACCTGAATCTGCGTTTTGACCCAAAGTTTAATCTTACAGGGGGGGAGGAGACCGATTTTTTTCTTCGCGCCCAGGAAGCCGGGGCCAAATGTATACGTAACTATGGAACCTGCGATGGCCTGGTTTATCACATCATCCCCGATAGCAGGACAACCTTGAGATATTTCATTAGAAACACGTATATCAGATACTGGTTGAAATTTTACTTTGGCAAAAGGCGCCACAAGCAGTTGGCACATGCACTCAATTTCTTCACATGTCTTCTGAAGGCTATCTTGTGTCTTTTGCCAAGTATTTTCTCGAGATACTACTTCACAAAGTCGTTGCGCATGTTCATTAAATGTGCCGCTTATGTGGCCTGTCTATTCAGGATACGACCGCCTGCCTGGCACAAAGACAGGCATGGATACTAATACAAGGCTCTTTGGCAGAAGAAATGGCAATGAAAGGTGCATACAAAAATACCGCGAGAAGCGAAAAACTGGTTATCGGCAGTGCCCAATTCGGCATGCGCTACGGAATTGCCAGCGCAAGCGGCAAGGTGCGCGGAAATGAGGTCGCAGCCATCCTTGATCTGGCTAACGCAAACGGCATTGCCGCCATGGACACGGCCAAAACATACGGCAACAGCGAGGAAGTCATCGGAAACTACCTGAAAAAACGCCCTGAAAGCTCATGGGACATCATCACAAAAATCAGCAGCGCAGAGAAAGACATCGCCGCTCAAATCGATGATTCCGCCGAAAAACTTACCCGGCGCCCGTCCACGCTGCTGGCTCATTCGGCAAAACTCTATCTGGACGGGTGGTTTCAGAAAGGGATTGCCGATGCAAAAGACAGGCAAATTATCAGAAAGACCGGTGTTTCTCTCTACAACGAGGATGAAATCAACCGGGTCACACGGGCCGTACCCGGAACCGATGTCGTCCAGTTGCCGATGAACATTCTCGACACCCGCCTGCACCGGCGCGGACTGCTCGCAAGGCTGCGCGACCTGGGCGTTGAAATACACATTCGCTCGGCCTTTTTGCAGGGGCTTTTTTATTTGCCGGATACCGCCCTGCAAAGACGCTTCTCTGACGCGGTGGCGCCCCTGAACAAACTTAAATCCATAGCGGCAAAGGCGGGCCTGACTCTAGCCGAACTCTCCCTGCTGTGGCTGACCAGCCTGCCGGAAATCAGCAAGGTGATTATCGGCGTTGATAGCAAAGCCCAACTAGGCGCCCATCTGGAAACACTCGGAAAACAAGCGGACTCCGCCGTTTTTCAAACGGCGCTTTCAGTACGCTATGAGAATGAAAACATCCTGAATCCGTCCCGATGGCCGTCAATATCTTGACCATTCTGCAGGCGCGCACCACTTCCACCCGCCTGCCGGGCAAAGTGTTGAAGGAAATCCTCGGCAAGCCGATGCTGGAACTGCAACTGGAGCGCATGCGCCGCGCCGGGCGCAGCGACGCGCTGATTGTGGCCACCAGTGACCGGCCTTCGGACGATGAAATCGCGCGATTGTGCTCTTCGCTGGACACCGGATGCTTCCGCGGCAGCCTGGAGGACGTGCTGGACCGTTACCATAGGGCGGCGGCGCAATACGGGGCGAGGCATATTGTCCGCATGACCGCCGATTGTCCGGTGGCGGAGCCGCAGGTCATGGATACGGCAATCGCATTGCACCTGGAGCAAAAAAACGACTACACCTGCGCCAGCATAGATTCCGGCTGGCCCAACGGCCTTGATGTCGAGGTGATGCGGCGTGAAGTCCTGGAGACGGCATGGCGCGAGGCCCGCGCGCCGGAAGAGCGGGAACATGTCACCCCTTTTATCAGACGGCATCCCGGGAGGTTCCGCCTCGGGCGTTTGGCCGCTCCCGGCGATTACTCCCGCCAGCGCTGGACTGTGGACACGCCCGAAGATTTTTCGTTCATCACCAAGGTCTATGAAGCGCTGTACCCCGACAATCCGCAGTTCGGCATGCAAGATATCCTGCAACTGCTCTCACAACACCCGGAACTGGCCGCCATAAACCAATGAACACGCCGCTGAAAAAACGCTACCGCCAGTCCGCGCTTCTTTTGCGGCGCGCCCTGGAAACGATCCCCCTCGCTTCGCAAACTTTCAGCAAAAGCAAGGTCTTTTACCCCGAAGGCGCCTCGCCCCTGTTCGTCGAACGGGCCGCCGGCAGCCGGTTGTGGGATGTGGACGGCAACGAATACATTGATTTTGTCAGCGGCCTGGGGGCGATTCTGCTCGGCTACAATGTCGCGGAAGTGACCGAGGCGGTGCACCGGCAACTGCAAAACGGCGTCACTTTCACGCTGCCGCACAAACTGGAGATGGGAGTCGCCGAACTGCTCGTGGACATGATTCCGTGCGCCGAGATGGTGCGTTTCGGCAAGAACGGAAGCGATGCGACCGCGGCCGCAATTCGCCTTGTGCGGGCCTTTACGGGCCGCGACCACATCGCGGTATGCGGCTACCACGGCTGGCATGACTGGTATATCGGCTCAACCTCGCGCCACCTCGGCGTGCCGCAGGATGTGCGCGCATTGACGCACACCTTCTCCTACAACGACACGGATTCGCTCGCACAGGTGTTTTCATCCCATCCGAACCGGATTGCGGCGGTCATACTGGAGCCGGTGTCCTCAACTCCTCCCCGCGCTGGCTTTCTGGAGGAAGTTCGGAAAATGACCCATGAACAAGGCGCGTTGCTGGTGTTTGACGAGATTGTCACCGGCTTTCGCATCGCCGCTGGCGGCGCGCAGGAATTCTTCGGTGTGACGCCGGACCTGGCAACCGTCGGCAAAGGCATGGGCAACGGCTTTCCTGTTTCCGCCGTCGTCGGTCGGGCGGACATCATGCGGTGGATGGAAGACATATTTTTCTCCGGAACTTTCGGCGGCGAGACCATATCGCTGGCCGCATCCAAAGCCGTGCTGGAAGCAGTCCGCCGCGACAAGGTGCCCGAGATGCTGCGGCAACGCGGTGAATTGCTGGCCGGAGAACTGGAGTCGCTGCTGCACAAGCATCGTGTGCGGGAAATTTTCCGGTGCAACGGTTATCCGGCGCAAACCGGCCTCAATGTGACGGACGCCGGAGGCTACACTGCCTGGGAAATCCGCACTTTGTTCATGCAGGAAACCTGCGCCCGCGGCATCCTGACACTCGGCGTGCACAATCTCAGCTACGCACACAGTGACGACGACATAATGAAACTGCTGAATGCGTACGATGAAATACTGCCACTGATACGCGATGCCGTCCGCGACAGGCGCCTGCACGAAATACTGGAGGCTGAACCACTCAAACCGCTGTTTCAGGTGCGGCAATGAACATCGTCATTCGCGCCGACGCCTCGGCTGTCATCGGCAGCGGGCATGTCATGCGCTGCCTGACATTGGCCGGCGCTCTGCACAGGCGCGGCGCCGAAGTGCGGTTTGTGTGCCGCGAGCACGAAGGCCATCTGGCCGCCCTCATCCGCGCCGCAGGGCATGACTGCACGCTGCTCGGCGCGGGCGGCGCGGGCGGCGTGCAGCGCGATGACGCCGC
>RKSI01000150.1 GCA_007570905.1 Gammaproteobacteria bacterium | reverse complement strand
GCGCTGCACCGAGGTGCCGGCATCCGTGAAATCGACGCCGTCAAAACTGTCGTCGGTGGGCGATGCGAGGGGCGTGGCATCCTCATTCACATCGGAGACGCGCGTGCCATGCCCGCGCGCGCGCAGCGTCCAGGTGTGAGGGTCGTCATCAATGAAGGTGACAGTGCGCATGCGGTCGGCGGCGCTGGCGGGAATGGCGGTGTTGAAGCCGAATTCCTGGTTGCCGCGCAAGATGTAGGTGCGAACATCGTCGGCCTCGGCGGTGGTGTCGTCGCTGCTGGCCGGGGTGACGGTCCAGTCGTAATAGCCGGCCGTGAGGGCGTTGGCGAGGTTGAATTCCAGGGTGTTAATCAGCGTGCCGGCGGGGTGCTCCAGTGTGAGCAGAATGAGGGCGCGCGAATGCACGGTGCCGGGGGGGGCGGACATATTGATACGCAAAGTCGCGGAAGCACCCTCGGTGGCGGTAACCGGGTTGCCGAGAGAGAGGGTGACCGGGTCGGAGGCGTCGATGACCGCCTGTACCGGGCCGCCGACGGTCACGCCGGCGGGCGTGCCGCCGTCAATGGACATCACGATGCGGTAGTGCTCCATGCGCTCGGCGAGCATGTCGTCCTCCACCGCCCGCAGCGGGCAGTTGTGTATCGCGTTGTGCGCGAGGGTGGCCGGCAGGGTGCAGGTGACGGTGTACAGCGTCGTGGCCGGGGCGTTGCAGTTGTCCGCGCCCGCGCCCATCCAGTCGCTTTGGCAAGTGCGCCCGCTGCCGTCAAGTCCGCCGAAGTTGTGACCATCCGGGACATCGTTGGTGACGGCGAGCATGACATCGGTCGCGGCGCCGAGCGTGTCGCTGGCGCTGCCGCTGTCGGCGACAAACTGCACCCGCGCGTTCGGCGTGGCGCCGCCCTCGGTGGCATTCGGGGACGGCGCGAGGACATTGAGAGCGTAGCCGTCGTCGTCGGTGATGGTGGTGGCGGCGGCGGCGCCGTAATTGGTGCCGCTGTCAACGTACCTGTTGGCAAGGCTGACCTGGACAGTGAAGGTTTCATCGCCTTCCAGTGCGTTATCGCCGACGACGGTGAGTTGGAATGTTTTGCTGGTGTCGGCTGCGTTGGTGGTGGTGCCGAAATTGACCGTACCGTTGGTTGCGGTGAAGTCGGCGTCGGTGGTGGTGCCGTGGATTACACTCCAGGTGACATCGGTGGCGACGCCGAAGGCGTCACCGCTGCGGGTGATGGTGTAGTCGGTGCTCTGGACATTGCTGTCGGTCTCGCCGATGGTGCCGGGACCGGTGACGGTGAGGGTGCGGGCGTCGTTGGAGAGTATGGCAAAGCCGTAGGCGAATGGCGTGCCGCGCGTGAAAGTGGCGGGGGTGGAGTTGGTCTCCACGATGTTGGCGTCCGTGGTAATGCTGAAAGAGATGCTCTCGTCCCCCTCCTTGACCATGTCATCAGTGATGGTGAAACTTCTGGTTCTCCGGGGGTTGGCTGAGGTCAGGTTAAAAACAAGGCCGGGGGACACATCCACATCATTGTTGTTGGTGCCGACGAGGCTCAGGGTTACTTGCACACTGCCGGCCGTCAGGCCATGTGCGTGGACGGCGATTTCCACATCGTCGCCCTCGCCGACTTGCAAACCGGTGGCAAAGGAAAGCCCGCGGTCGACGGTGTTGTTGGTGGCGCAAACGGTGACGGTGCCGACGGTGGCGGTGGGGGTGCAGGGAAAAGTCTGTGCATTGGCCGCCTGCGGCGCCAGCAAAAAAGACAAAACAACACCGCCAACGGCGACCAACTTCGCCGATGCCTGGAAATGTTTGCCGGTGATGCGGTTTGTCCCACGCCTGAGGATGGCGGCGGCGCGCCTGCCCGGCGCGTGAGCGGCGGCGGGCTTTGCCGGCGTCTGAAAATGTTTGTTGATGATGCGGTTTGTCCCGCGCCTGAGGATGGCGGCGGCGCTGGTCGGTGCGCGAGAAACGGCGGCGGGTTTTGTCGGCGCCTCAATCACTTTATTGATGGCGGAGTTTGTCCCGCGCCCGAAACCGGCGGCGGCGCGCCCGGCGGCAAAGATGCCAATGCAATGATTTCTCATTTTCATTCAATCCTGTTTTGTTTGCTCGTTCAATCAGCGCCGTTTGTTTGTCAGCAAATCTCGCGTTTCCCGGCGCAGCCGTGCGCGGCCTTGCCCGCAGACGCCCCGCGCAGCAAGTTCGCCCCCGGCAAGGACGGCATACTACCACAACCCCGCCCCGCCACAAAACCGCTGCCGGACGGCGGATTTCCGGCCTTCCGGCTATGCGGGGCGCGGAAAACGGCGGCGCGGCTCGGTGTGCGGCGCTGTGCGGCGCTGTGCGGGCGCCTTGCCCCTGCCCCGTCCGCCGCCGGCGCGCAAGACAGGCAGGCATACCATGCGACGCCCGGGCCGATGGCGCGGCGCGGTGTCGTGCGGCGCTGTGCGGGCGCCTTGCCCCTGCCCCGCCCGCCGCCGGCGCGCAAGACAGGCAGGGCGCGGGGAGCATGGGCGGCGGCGCTCTGCGTACGCCGTTCGTCAGATGAGATTGCTTGCCGCTTCATATACTTGGCTGTTTTTTCGCAGAAAAGCGCAGTTTTTGGCCGTGCAACGGCGTTTTGAT
>RKSI01000025.1 GCA_007570905.1 Gammaproteobacteria bacterium | reverse complement strand
GTGCAGCGGTCATAGCGAACGCGGAAAAATCCCGTGTCCAGCTCGGCCTGTGCAAAACCGGTGGCCTCCCTGACATCCGCAAGTGTAATCGTCTTTTCTTTTGCGGCCAACCAGGACTGAGACCCCCACTCCTGCAGAAAATAAGGATAGCCCTGCGTCTGTGACAGAATTTCGTCGAGAGCGGCGGATTGAAAGGACACGCCCTCGTGTTTGGCGGGCCTTTGCACCGCATACCGCGCCTCTTCGTCGTCCAGTTTTCCAATCTCCGAGAAGTCAAACAATCTTTCTGCGTAGGTTTTGGCCTTGCCGACTTGCCCGGCCAGTTGCGGCAATCCGGCGCCGATGGCAATCACGGGCAATTGGTCTTGCTGGCAGGCATGCAAGGCGGTAATCAGCGCCGCCAACTGGCTTTCTTCCACATACTGAAGTTCATCAATAAAAATGGCGATGGCGGTTTCTTTCTCCGCCGCCGCTTCGCCTGCGGCGACGAGCAAATCGGGCAGGGCAATTTCAAGAGATTCGGTGTCCGCAACGCCGGCCTTGCGGGCGGTTCTGAATTGAACCTTGAGATCGCCATATATAATCTCCATACCTCTGACAAAATTGGCCAGAGCGGTCCAGGCCTCACGCACACGGCCCTTTGCCTTGCTACTCGAATCCAGCCCGCTCAGGGCATTTTCCAGCCCCGGAGCCAACATCGCGGGCAGAGAGAGTTTTTCCTGCGCCTCCAGTTTCAAGCAGGCTATCCCGTCGGCTTGTGCATCTTTTGCAATGCGCTTCAGGAGCACGGTTTTTCCGACGCCTCTCAGCCCGATAAAAAGAATGCTGTTCGCGTGGCGTCCAATCCGGGTGCGTTTCAGACTGACAGTGGCCTTTTCCAGCAGTGAAGTCCGCCCCGCCAAAACAGGGGGCGGCCTGCCTGCGCTTGGGGCAAATGGATTTTTGAGCTCGTCCATTTATACCAAGTTTACCCAAATTTACCGGATTTTCAGTAAATTCAGGTAAATTTGATATAAATCTCATTATTCCTTCTATATCAACGAGATAAGAATACCGGCGTCCGGCGCGGTCTGCGCGGCGGCGCGGCGTGCGCTATACTTGCGGCGGCAATCCGCGAGACGATGCTTCCCTACCTGAAATTGCTGACGGAGATTCTGGAAAACGGCGCGGCCAAGGAAGACCGCACCGGCACCGGCACGCTTTCCATCTTCGGCTGGCAGTCGCGTTACGACCTGGCCGCCGGGTTTCCGCTGCTGACGACGAAGAAGATACACTTCAAATCCGTCGTCCACGAACTGCTGTGGTTTCTGAAAGGCGACACCAACATCGCCTACCTGAAAGACAACGGCGTCTCGATATGGGACGAATGGGCCGACGAAAACGGCGAACTGGGGCCGGTGTACGGCGCCCAGTGGCGGCGCTGGAACGACGACGGCGAAGGCGGCGGCATCGACCAGATGCGCGGCGTCGTGGATGAAATCCGGCGCAACCCGGACTCGCGCAGGCTGATTGTCAGCGCGTGGAATGTCGGCCAACTGGGGCAGATGCGACTGCTGCCGTGCCACCTGCTGATACAGTTTTATGTCGCCGGCGGGCGCCTGTCGTGCCAGTTTTACCAGCGCAGCGCCGATGTCTTTCTGGGGGTGCCGTTCAACATCGCTTCATATGCGCTGCTGACGGAGATGGTCGCGCATATATGCGGCCTGCAATGCGGCGACCTGGTGCATTCCATCGGCGACGCGCACCTGTACATGAACCACCTGGAGCAGGCGCGCGAGCAACTGCGGCGCAAGCCGCTGGCGCCGCCGAAAATCCGCCTCAACGAGCGCGTGGACGACTTGTTCAACTTCCGCTACGAGGACATTGAACTGCTGGACTACCGCGCGCACCCGCACATCGGCGCGCCGGTGGCGGTATGAAGGTGTCGCTGATTGTATGCCACACCCGCAACCGCGTCATCGGCGCCGGCAGCCGGATGCCGTGGCATCTGCCGGCGGACCTGAAGCGCTTCCGGCGAACGACGATGGGGCATGCGATTGTGATGGGGCGCAAGACATCCGAGACGCTGGACGGCCCGCTGGACGGGCGCAGAAACATCGTCATGAGCCGCGGCGGGTTGCGGCGCGCGGGCTTTGAGGCGGCGGCGGACATCGGCGCGGTGGCGGCAATGGTCGGCGACGAGCGTTTCTTCGTCATCGGCGGCGGCGAGATTTACCGCCTGTTTCTGCCGCTGGCCGACACGATACACCGCACGCTGATTGAGGCCGAACTGGACGGCGACACTTTCTTTCCCGAACTGGAACAGCGCGAATGGCGCGTGCGCGACACCGGGCGGCACGCCGCCGACGAACGCAACGACTACGCGCTGCGCTTCAGCAAACTGGAAAGAATTGCCGCGCCCGGCGGCGCGATTAATACCGCGAACCGCGCTTAGTGCGGCCAACCGCGCACGGCGAGCCGCTCAATACGGCAAGCCGCGGCTCAATACGGCAAGCCGCGCTTCGCGCACTCAACGCTGAACGCGCGCCATTCACCCGGTTCAAGACGAAACGCCGTCAGCCGCCCGTCCCACACGCAGCCCGAATCAAGCGCGACGCATCCCGGCAGTTGCGCGAAGCCCAGTGCCGCCCAA
>RKSI01000214.1 GCA_007570905.1 Gammaproteobacteria bacterium | reverse complement strand
CCCGCGACCGGCTGTTCGCCTACCACCGATACCTCGACATCCTGGGCGAAAACGCGGATGAATGATGCCGTGATTCGGCGCCGTTGCCCGGCGCGCCCGCCAATCAGGGAATGACTGCGCCTTCGAGGAAGACGCGGATGCGCACCGGCATGGCTGTCCGGATATTCACCGGCACCTGTGCGCGGTAGTCGGCGGCGTCGGCGGCGCGGGTGACAACGCCGCCGCCGGCGCCCACGGTCGGTGTTTCGCCGAGGGCAACGGTCAGCGTCCGGAGAGAGTCGGCGGCGGCGGGCAGTTCGGCGGGCAGCGGCAGGGCCAGCGTGAGGGCGGCGGTGGTGCTGCCGGCCATGATGACAACGGCGCCGCTCCGGTCGCCTGCGGCGACATTGTAATCACCGCTGCCGCTCACGCTGTAAGGCACCCCGATGTCCGCCGCCGAGCCGCTGGACGCGCCGCTCAGGGCAACGATGAAATCAACCGACTGGCCCGCGTCCACCGGCCCGGCGCCGCCGACGCGGACAATGCCGTAGGTGATGGGGTCGTTGTCGGTGATGACAACGCCGTGCGCGTCGGGGGGCACGATGGCGCCGCCTGCGGCGGTGGCGGCGGCCTGATGGGCCGGGGCGATGCGAAGGGCAAGGGTAAAGCGTTCGTCAGACTCGTTCAGGTTGTCGTCGGCAACGGCGACTGAAAAGGTCCTGGCGGTTTCCGAACCGGTGAATTCCAGCGTGCCGCCTGGCGGGACAATATCGCCGGTGAAATCGGCGGCAACCGGCGCCGGGCTGCCTGCGGCCCAGCCCCAGGTAACGGTCAGCGTGGAGCCGTCGGCGATGTCGGGACCGGTGCGGGTCACCGTGTAAGTGGCGGACGCGCCCTCGCCGATGGCGGTGGCCGGGTTGGCGAAGGCGATGATGTGATCAGCGGAGACATTGGCAATGTTCGCCCGGGCTTCACGGCGGAATTGACTGCTGTAGAGATTGACCATGATCGCACCCACGCGCGGGGTGGCGCCGGTCAACTCCACAATCAGCTCTTCATTCCCGCCTTCGTCCAGACCGTCAAAGCGTGCGAGAATTCTGAAACTGGCGGTTTGCCGCCCCGCCGGAATCAGGACGCCTCCGGAGGCCAGGCTGAGGGCGTCCGAAATACTGACGGGCGCGCCGTCGCAGTCGGTGACGCCGGCGATATCCGGGCCGCTTCTGTCGGTGTTGGCGGGCGTTTGCTGCGGAAAGACGCCCACATCAAATCCGACGCAAATCGCTCCGTCGCTGATTCCCCGTAATCCGCCACGGGCAATGTGTTCAACCTCAAAATCAATATATCTGCCCTCGCTCACTGTCCTCCGGGCCACCGTGCCGCGTTGGCTTTGAATGAACTGGACACGGGATGCATCGTTGCCGCCAATGAAGTCTGTTACCGAGAACAGCCCGGCGTGCAGACTCGGCACGGCAATTGCGCCGCCGCCGCGGGGGTTGCCGAGGGTGATGATGAAATACTCGTCGGCCTCGTTCACATTTTCGTTGACGATGTCAATAGGTATATCCACCGTGCGCTGTCCGGCGGGAATGCTGGCCGTGCCGTTGGTGGCGGTAAAATCGGCAGATGACGCCGAACCTTGCGTCGTCGCAGGGGGAAAGGAAAAGGCCCAATCCACTTCCACCGGAGCGGTGGTAACGACGCTCTCGGGGAAACTGACCGTGAATCTGTTGTTGTCAAACACCCCTTCAAAGAAACCAAAGCCACCACGACCGGTGGGCACGGTAATCCGCAAGGTCACCGGGCGGTCGCTCTCGCCGATGGTTACGGCGGCGGCGGCGGGAAGGGCGAGGCCGGTGATGCCGGCGCCGCCGCCGGGGTTGCTGAGTGTGAAGGTCAATGTTTCGGCGGCCTCGCTCAGGGCGTCGTCGTTGATGGCGACGCGGATGGTCTGGCTGCCGGTGGCGTTGAAACTCAGGGCGCCGTCGGTGTCGGCGCCGCTGACGGTGTAGTCGGCGGTGGTGATGCCTGCGCCGCTGATGGCCCAGTCCACCATCGCCGCCGTGCCGGGCGCGTCTCCGGCGAGGGTAACGGTGAAGACCACAGTGTCGCCTTCGGCGGCGGCGGCGTTGTCCACGGCGACGCCGAAGGCGCGGTCGGCGTCCACGAAATTCACCACCGCCTGCGCGCGATAGTCGGCGGTGGCGGCGGCGCGGGTTACGCTGCCGGCGCCTGCGCCCACCGTCGGCGTTTCACCGAGTTCAACCGTCAGCGTCTGGCCGGGGTCGGCGGCGCCGAGCGAATCGCTGCGCGGCAGGGCGAGCGTGAGCGCGGCGGTGGTCTCGCCGGAGGCGATGGCAACAACGCCGCTGCGGTCGCCTGCGGCGACATGGTAATCGCCGCTGCCGCTGATGCTGTACGGCAACTCAATGTCCGCCACCGAGCCGCTGGATGCGCCGTTCAGGGCGATAATGAAATCAACCGTCCCGGCTTCATCCACCGGCCCGGCGCCGACGCGCGTGATGCCGTAGTGCACCGGGTCGCTTGCGGCAATCGTGAAAGTCTGCACGCCGCCGCTTGCCACCGTTGCCGCGCCGTGCGCGCCGGTGATGCCGCTTGCCGCCGTATGAACGACGAAAGTCTCCGCCGCTTCGTTCAGGTTGTCGCCGACAATCGGAATAACCAGCGAGCCAACCGGCGGGTCGGTGGCGGCGGCGATGTCAATGAAATCGGCGAAGGTTCCCAAATCCGCGCCCGCGCCGGAGAGCACGGCGTCCACATCGCCGGTGGCGGCGGTGGCGGTAATCTGGGCGGCCCAGGTTATCCGGATGTCGCGGGTCGGTATCGCGCCGAGATTCACATTGACAACGGCGTCGCCGCCCTCGCCGACGGCGGTGTCGGCGGTAACGGCGGCGGCAACCGGGTCATCGTCGGCAATCGTAACGGTGTGCGTGCCGGGCACAAGGACACCGCCTTCGGCCACAACAGCGGCGGCGGCGGACGGGTGCACATTGAAGACTATCGTAAAGGTCTCGCTGGATTCGTTCAGGTTGTCGCCCGCAATGCCGATGGCAAAGGCGTCGCTGTCCTGGCTGCCGCTGAAAGTCAGCGCACCGCGCGGCAAACCGCCGCCGCTGAAATCAGCGGCCACGGCGGCGCCTGCGGTTACCGCCCATGCAATTTGCAAATCATTCCCGCTCATGATGTCCGGGCCTGCGCGGGTTATCGTGTAAATGGCGTCGGCGTCGGCGTCGGTCTCGTCAATGCCGATGGCCGGATTGTCCAGCATGAAAATATGCGAGACATCCACAAAATTCACCTCCACCTGCGCGCTCGCCCCGGCGCCGGCGGCGCGGGCGACGCTGCCGCCGCCGGCGCCCACAACCGGTGTTTCGCCGAGGGCAACGGTCAGCGTCTGGTTGGGGTCGCCGGTGCCGAGCGAGCCGCTGCGCGGCAGAACGAGCGCAATCATCGCGGCGGTGCTGCCGGCCATGATCGTAACGGCGCCGTTGCGGTCTTCGGCGGCGACATTGTAGGCGCCGCTGCCGCTGATGCTGTACGGCACCTCAATGTCCGCCGCCGAACCGCTGGATGCGCCGCTCAGGGCGACGATGAAATCAACCGGCAAACCCTCGTTCACCGCGCCGCCGCCGTCGACGCGGGCAATGCCGTAGGTTACCGGGTCGCTTGCGGCAATGGTGAAGGTCTGCGTGCCGCCGCTTGCCACCGTGGGCGTGCTGTGCGCGCCGGTGATGCTGCTTGCCGGCGTATGAACGACGAAAGTCTCCGCCGCTTCGTTCAGATTGTCGCTGACAACCGGAATGGTCAGCGCACCTGTCGGCGGGCTGGCGTTGGCGGCAATGGTGATGGAATCGGCAAAGGTTCCCAGGTCCGCGCCAGCACCGGAGAGCGTGGCGTCCACATCGCCGGTGGCGGCGGTGGCGGTGATTTGGGCGCTGTATGCAATACGAATCTCGCGCGTCGGTATCGCGCCGAGATTCACATTGACAACGGCATCGCCGCCCTCGCTGACGGCGGTGTCGGCGGCAACAGTAACGGCAATGGGGTCGTCGTCGGCGATGGCAACGGTGTGCGCGCCGGGCACGGTGGCGCCGCCTTCGGCGTTGGCGGCGGCCACATCGCTTGAAGCGACGCTAAGGACGAGAGAGAACTGCTCGTCAGGCTCGTTCCGATTGTCGTCGGCAACGGCGATTGAAAAGGTCTTGCTGGTGTCCGAACCGGTGAAAACCAGCGTGCCGCCGGCGGGGACGGCGCCGCCCGTGAAATCGTTGGCAGCCGGCGCCGGGGCGCCCGCGGCGTACGCCCAGGTGATGGTCAGCGTGGAGCCGTCGCTGATGTCGGGGCCGGTGCGGGTAACGGTGTAAATGGCGGCGGGCGCACCTTCGCCGATGACGGCGGTCGGGGTGGTGAAGGCGAAGTTGTGAGCGTTGTTGAAATTGGCGATGAACACGCGAATGGTGCGGTTGGCCGTCCTGCCGGGGGGAAATACCAGGCCTGCGCCGGCCCGCCCGGTGACGCCGGTAATCTCCACCACCAATTCTTCATTCCCGGCCTCGTCCAGGCCGTCAAAGAGCACGGGAATACTCAAATCGGCGGTTTGCCGCCCCGCCGGAAACAGGAAACCGCCGGCGGCCCTGCTGTCTGCGTTAGAAATACTCACGGAATTGCCGTCGCAATCGGTGATTCCGCCAATGTCCGGGCCGCTGGCAGCGTTGTTCCGGGGTGTTCTCTGGGAAACGACCGAAGTCTGGAATGAAACGCAAATCGGCCCGCCGCTGATTGCTGTGCCTCTGAGGATGCGTTCAAGCCGAAACCTGAACCTGGCGGAATTCTTCTCGGTAACCGTGCCCGGCCCGATGCGATTCCATTCAACGCGGGCACGATCGCTCTGGTCAATAAAGCTGTTGGCCGAGAAGCGCGTAGCGTGCAGCCTCGGCGCGGCGCCTGCGCCGCCGCCGCGGGGATTGCCGAGGGTAACGATGAATTCCTCTGTCGCCTCGTTCACATTGTCGGCAACGGAAGTGATGGGAAGAGTTACCGATTTCATTCCGGCGGGAATGCTGACCGTGCCGTTGGTGGAGGGGAAGTCGGCGGCGGAAGCCGGATTCACCGATTCCGAGGCGGCGGGAAAGGAAATGGCCCAATCCGCTTCCACCGGAGCGGTGGTGGCAACATTCTCGTCAAAACGCACGGTGAAGTTGACGGGGCTGCCCTCAGATGGCGGGAAGAAGCCGAAGTTGGGCACTGTAATCTCCAGCGTCACCGGGCTTTGCGCGTCAGCCGCCACCGGCGCCAACACAAACAACGCAACCAGCAGCCGCGCCATCCAGACGCGGCGGCACGCTGAACTGTCAATAACCGCTGTAGGCACCCTCAATCTCCCCCGCATAACGCTCGGCGATGCGGTGGCGTTTCAATTTCAATGTCGGTGTCAGCAAGCCGTTGTCCACCGTCCACGCCTCGCGCAGCACAATCACGCGGCGCACGCGCGCGTACGACGCCGAACCCGACAATCTTGCGCGAACGCGCTTCATCGC
>RKSI01000117.1 GCA_007570905.1 Gammaproteobacteria bacterium | reverse complement strand
ATGTTGCAGCTTCGTAATGCGGTGGCACGGAAGATTCAGCCAGTAATACCATCATCAGGGCGAAAATGCCCCCCCCCCCGATGTACCACCCGGTGTTTCTTGTTTTCTGCGGAATTGTCATGCTGGAAAGGCGCTTGCGAACGGCAAAAAACGCCGGTTTTTCAATGGGTATGATATACCATGCCGCCGAGCGGTTTCTATGCTAATATCATCAGCCTAATCGGGACTCTTGAATGAAACCGACTCTTGCAGTAGCGAGACTGCTTTCCGTATTAGCGGCATGGGCAATCCTGCCGCTTGCGGCGCCCCTGCATGGTGCGTCGCCCGGCTTTCCCTTTGCCGAAGACTTTCAGTCACCATCTCTTTTTAGCACTTCCGCACCACAAGCGGCGCCCTGAATACCCGCAAACTTACTGGCGACGCCTGCATGGTGCTGTATCTGACCGACGGCGCCGCCGCCGACCGCGACGGCAGCATCAACGGCATTGTGGATGCGCTGATTGGCCTCGCCGCCACCGCGCCGCTGCGCTGATTCCACGCGGCGGCGCCTGCCCCGCGCAACCACTGACACCCGTTGGCGGCGAAGGTGCCCCGCCGCAACGACTTTTCCGGTTTTCCGTCCGGTTCTTTATACTTGGCCGATGCACGCGACCATTCGTATTGCCACGCGCAAGAGTCCGTTGGCGTTGCGCCAGGCGGAGTTGGCGGCGGCGGCGTTGCGGGCGCGGTTTCCGGAACTGCGGGTGGAGACCGTGCCGATGACGACGCGCGGCGACACGCCGCGGCACGGCGCGGACGCGCACGCGGCGCACGCCGGCACGCAAGCCGGCGCAGACACAGCGCAGGCTGACGCACACGCGGCGCACGCCGGCACGGGCGGAACGCAAGCCGACTTGCACGCGGCACAGGCCGACACACACGCGGCACAGGCCGCCGCGCACGCAACACACGCCGGCGGCAAGGGGTTGTTCACCCGTGAACTGGAGCGCGGGTTGCTGGACGGGCGCGCCGACATTGCGGTTCATTCCATGAAGGATGTGCCGGGGCAACTGCCCGGCGGCCTGGTCATCGCGGCGGTGATGGCGCGCGAGGACGCCTCCGATGTGTTTGTCTGCAACGCGCACGACAGCCTGGAGCAACTGCCGGAGGGCGCCGTTGTCGGCACCGCCAGTTTGCGTCGGCAGTGCCAGATACGCCACCGCTTCCCGCATCTGAAAGTCGCCGAACTGCACGGCAATGTCGGCACCCGCCTTGCGAAACTTGACGCCGGCGAATACGCCGGCCTGATCCTGGCCGGCGCCGGTTTGAAGCGCCTCGGCCTGGACGCGCGCATCCGCAGCACACTGCCGCACGATGTTTGCTTGCCCGCCGTCGGCCAGGGCGCCATCGGCATTGAATGCCGCGACGGTGACGATGCGGTGCTGGCGCTGGTGCGCGAGTTGGATGATGCGCCGACGCGCGTTTGCATTGAGACCGAACGCACGCTGGCGCGGCGCCTCGGCGCCGACTGCCGCTGGCCGCTGGCGGTTCATGCGTCGCTGCACGGCGGTGTCTTGCGTTTGCGTGCGCTGGTCGGCGACCTCGCCGGGCGCAAGATATTGCGCGATGAACGCAGCGGCGCCGCGCACGATGGCGCGCTACTGGCCGCCGCCGCCGCCGAAGCGCTGCTGGCGCAGGGCGCGGGCGAGTTGCTTGCGGCGTTCACCGCGCAGTCCGCCGCGCCGTCCGCCAGTTGAACGATGACGCCGCATCCGCCGTTTGAGAACCCGCGCACGATGGCCGCGCGCCCGGCGCATCATGCCGCGCACTTGCCCGGTTGAACGATGTCGCCGCGTCCGCCGCTTGAGAACTTGCGCGTGATGGTCACCCGTCCGGTGCATCTCGCCGAACATTTGTCGGCGCTGCTGGAGCAGGCCGGCGCCGATGTGATTCGGCGTCCGTGCATGGAGATTGTGGATTGCGGCAAGACGCCGGAAAACCTTGCGCTGGTGCGCGATTTGCGGCGTTACCGGCTGTTCGTGTTCGTCAGCCGCAACGCGGTGGATGCCGGGTTCAATCTGCTGCGCGCCGCCGGTGTCTCGCTGCCGGCGGATGCGCCGGTCGCCGCGGTCGGCGTCAAGACCGGCGAGCGCCTTGCTCTTGAAGGCATCACCAGCGTCGTCAATCCGGCGCGGGCCGCGGGCAGCGAGGCGCTGCTGGAAACCGCCGCGGTCAGGAAACTCAACAGCGGCAGCGTGCTGGTGTTTCGCGGCAGGGGCGGCAACGAATTGCTGGCGGACACGCTGCGCGCGCGCGGCGTTGTGGTGGATTATGCCGAGGTGTACCGGCGGCGCAAGCCGTCCGGCGTGCGGCTGCTGTTCGGCACGCCCGACGACCCGGATGTGATCCTGTCGGCCAGCGCCGAGAGTTTGCAGAACCTGTGTGACCTCACCGCGCCGGCGTCGCGTGACGCGCTGGCCGCCGTCACGGTGGCGCTCGGCAGCGCGGCGATGGCCGGTTTGCACGAGCGGCTGGGCTTCCGCGCGCCGCCCGTCATCGCGCGCACCCCGGTGGACGAAGACATGCTCGACGCCGTCGTCCGATGGTGGCGCAAACACTGATTGCAGGGCGGCGCGGCGTGCGCTGATGGCGTGCTCTTATAATGGCGCCATCATGACCTTGCGTAAATGGATAGCGCCGGTTTTGGCGGCGGTTGCGGCGTTGGCGCTGGCGCTGGCATGGTGGCTGCGCGATATGCCGTGGCCGGCGATGCTGGCCGATGTGTTCGTCGCCGCGCCGCCGTCCGCGCCCGACGCTGCCGGCGCGCAAGATGAAGCACAGGCCGAAGCGCAAGTTGCCGCACAAGATGAAGCACGGGCCAAAGCACAGGCAGCCGCACAGGCCGAGGCGCGGGCCGAGGCGCTGGCCGAACGGCGGCGGCAGGCGGAGCAGGCCGCCGCCGAACTGGAACGCCGTCTGGCATCCGCCGAACAGCGCGCCGCGCAACTGCAAAAAACGCTGGCATGGGGCGGCCTGGAAGAACGGTTGTCGGCGGCGCGGCGTCTGCTTGAAATCGCGCACGCGCCGGACAAGGCGCTGGAACTGTTGCAGCGCACGCTGCGCGAAATCGGCGCGGCGCCAGGCATGGAAGCGGCGCGCGCGGTGCTGACCGGCGACATCGCGCGGCTGACCGAATACACGGCCCAATCACCGCGCCGCGCCGCGCCGCTCATAGGCGAACTGCTGGCCATGCTGGAGCCGGTCGGCGGCGCGGGCACAGGCACGGGGCGAAAGCCTGCACCGGTCAATGGCATGGACGGAGATACGAACACCGTGCCGGAGCCAATCAACGGCACGAACACGGACACAACTGCCAGGCTGGAACCCGCGCCCGCCGATGGCGCGAACACCGGTGCAAACAACGACATCGATGCCGCCCCAAACTCATGGAACCGCTTTCTCGCGCGCCTGGCCGGGCAGTTCAAGGCCGCCGTGCGCGTTGAGCGGCGCGCCGCGCCGTCGGCGGACAATACCAGGTTGCTGCGCCATCTGCTGATGCGCGCGCGTCTTGCGGCGCTTGAAAACGACGCGCAGGCGTTTGACGCATTAGTCGGCGACGCCGCGCAACTGGCCGCCGACAGAAACACCGGCAGCGGCGATGCGGCGCTGCGCGACGGGCTGGCGCGTTTGCGCGCGCTCAAGATACAGTGGCGCCCGCCGTCAATCGGCGCCGCGCTCGGGCCGCCGCCCGCACCGGCACAATGAAACAACTGCTGCTGGTTGGCGATGCGCCGGTGCGCCGCGAGCACCGTGCCGCCGCTTGCGAAGGCGCAATGAAGCGGTTGCCTGCCGGCGGCGCGCCGATGCACGGCAAGCGGCAAACGCCGCCCGCACAAACACGATGAAACGTTTTCTGCTGTTGCTGACATTGGTCTTCGCCGGCGTCACCGCGGTGCTGCTGCTGTCGTTGCAGTATCCGGGCGAGGTGGTCGTCACCGCGGGCGAATGGCGCATCGCCGCCGCGTGGGGCGTCGCGGCGCTGTCGCTGGCGGGCGCGCTGCTGGCGTTGTGGCTGCTGTCGCGTTTGCTGGCGTCGGTGTGGCATCTGCCGGGGCGGTTGTTCGCCGGCCATCAGAGTTATTACAAGCGGCGCGCGTCGCGGCGTTTTGCCGGCGCGCTGCTGGCATACATCGCCGGCGATTACGCCGCCGCCTACAAACCGCTGTGGGAAGTCGCCAACACGCCCGGCGCCGCGGCGCAGCGCGCGGCCTGTCTGCTGGCGGCGCGCTGCGCGCTGCGCAGCGGCGACGACGACGGCGCGCGCAAGGCGCTGGCGCTGGCCGCGCAATGGCGTCCGGCGGGCCGCGCCGAGGCGGCGCTGGAGGCCGAACTCGCGGCGCGCGCGGCGGCGCCCGGCAACGCGCCGCCGGACGGCGAAGACAGCGCGAAAGACCAGCAGCGGCAAGCGGACAGCGACGACGGCGAGAAAAGCCAATAACGGCGCGCATGACAGCGGCGCCGGCAACGCACCGCCGGACGGCAAGGCCGTTGCACCAAGCCATCCCGCACCGCCGCCCCGCGCCCCATTCCACATAATCCCTGTATAATCGCGCAATGAACGCACCCGCCCATTCGAGGCGCTTTTTCATCTTTCTGTTGCTGCTGGGTTTCTGGCTTGTCATCTCCGGCCACTACGCCGCGCTGCTGGTGTCGCTGGGAGCGGCCAGCGCGGCGCTGGTAACGGCGCTGTCGGCGCGCATGGGCGTTATCGGCGCCGGCCTGCACCGCCCCGGTTTTTATCTGAAACTGCCGTTTTACGCGCTGTGGCTGCTGTGGCGCATCATCGCCGCCAACTGCGATGTGGCGCGCCGCATCCTGACGCCGAAACTGCCCATCAGCCCGCGCTTTGTCGATGTTCCGGCGGTGCACGACGATGCGCTGCTGCGCGTGGTCCAGGCCAACTCCATCACGCTGACGCCCGGCACCATCAGCGCCGACTTTCAAGGCGACACCATTCGCGTGCACGCGCTGACCGAAGAGGGCGCCGGGAAATTGCGCGAAGGCGGCGGGTTCGCAAGGCAGGTCGCGTGGCTGGCGCGGCGGAGGGCGCGATGACGGCGCCGGACATCATCGTCGGCGTGATACTGGCCGCGCTGCTGACGGCGATGCTGCTGGTGCTGATACACACGGCGCGCGCACGGCGCCTGTTCGACCAGGTGCTGGCAATCAATGTGTTCGGCACGCTGGCCATCGCGCTGATAGCGGCCATCGGGCTGCTGTCGCGGCGCGATGTGTTCGTTGACATCGCGCTGCTGTATGCGCTGGTTAATTTTGTCATGACCATCGCCATTTTGCGGTTGTTCAGCAAGCGCAGGCTGCGCTGGCCGGCGCCGCGCGGGGACGCCGATGAACCCGCTTGACATCGCCGCCTGGGCGCTGGCGGTCTCGGGCTGCGCCTTTGTGCTGATCGGCGCCGTCGGCATGCTGCGAATGCCGGACTTCACGACGCGCGCGCACGCCGCCGGGCTGATTGATGTGTTCGGCACGATGCAGATACTGATTGCGCTGGCGCTGCTGTCGGGGTCGGGCGCGGGCGCGCTGAAAATCGCGCTGATTATCGTGTTTCTGCTGATTACCGCGCCGGCGGCGATACACGCCATTTTCAAGACCTACCTGCACAGCAACCCGGAACCATGAGCGGCCAACTGCTGGGGTGCGCGCTGCTGACGCTGTCGGCGGTCGCCGCGGTCATCATCGCCCGCACCGACAACCTGTTTTCTGCGGCGCTGCTGGCGGGCATGTCCAGTTTGCTTGTCGCGGCGCTGTTTCTGTCGCTAGATGCGCCCGATGTCGCCTTCACCGAGGCCGCGGTCGGCGCCGGCGTCAGCACCATCTTCTTCCTGACGACCATCGCCGCCACCGGCAGGCAGTATGCCTACGCGCCGTCGCGCCGGGTGCCGGGGCTGGTGCTGGCGGCGGCCACCGGCTGGCTGCTGTTTTATTCCATGCTGGATTTTCCGTGGCTGGGCGATGCGTCGCTGGCGCTGCACGACCATGTCGCGCGCTATTACATCGAGCATTCCGCCGCCGAGGTCGGGCCGCCGAATGTCGTCACCTCGGTGCTGGCGAGTTACCGCGGGCTGGACACGCTTGGCGAGGTTTGCGTGATTTTCGCCGCCGGCGTCGGCGTGATGATAGTGCTGGGCCGGTTCGGACACTCCGGGCGCGCCGGACAATCCTCGCGGCGCGGAGAGGAATAAGATGCCGTTTATCACCCGCAACCCGATTTTGCGCGAGACCGCGCACACGCTGGCGCCGACCACGCTGCTTTACGCGCTGTATGTGCAGTTTCACGGCGACTACGGGCCGGGCGGCGGCTTTCAGGCCGGCGTGATTTTCTCGGTCGGGCTGATTCTTTACGCGCTGACCTACGGCCTTGAGAGGGCGCAGGCGGTGCTGTCGCGGCGCACCGCCGAGGTGCTGTCGGCGTTCGGCGTGCTGCTTTACGCGCTGACCGGCGTCGCCGCGATGCTGCGCGGCGCGGCCTTTCTTGATTACTCGGCGCTCGCGCAGCAGCCGCTGTCGGGGCAGCACATCGGCATCATGGCGATTGAACTCGGCGTCGGCGTCACCATCGTCGGCGTCGTCATGCTGATTTTCTATCTGCTGACGGACACGGGCGAGGCGGGGTGATGGAAAGTCTGCTGCAGGCTTACCACCATCTCGCCGTCGTGTTTCTGATGATGACGGGTTTTTACATCATGGTCGCCTACGACAACCTGGTCAAGAAACTCATCGGGCTGAACCTGGTGCAGGTCTCGGTCTTCATCTTCTTTATCCTGATGGGCAAGGTCGGCGGCGGCAGCGCGCCGATACTGGCGCCCGGCATAGAGGCCTACGCCAACCCGCTGCCGCATGTGCTGATCCTGACGGCGATAGTCGTCGGCATCGCCGCGACCGCGCTGGGGCTGGCGCTTGCGATTCGCATCAGCCGCGCCTGCGGCAGCCTTGACGACCGCCTTATCGCCCACCTCGAACGCGACGAGGACTGATGTCCGCGACCGCCGCCGACGCGCTGCTGGCGCAACTGCCGATACTGCTGGTGGTGGCGCCGCTGCTCGGCGCGGCGCTGTGCCTGCTGGTGCGCGACGCGCGCCTCGCGTGGGGACTGGCGGTGGCCGTCAGCGCCGCCGCGCTGGTGTTCAGCGCCACGCTGTTTGCGCGCACCGGCGGCGGCCTGGTGCTGGAATACGCGGTCGGCGGCTGGCAGCCGCCGTGGGGCATCGCCTACAAGGTCGCGCCGGTCAACGCGCTGCTGGCGCTGGTGCTCGGCGCGGTTTTTCTGGCCGGCGTCGTCTATGCCGGGCGCAGTTTCAGGCGCGAACTGCGCGGGCGGCGTTTGCAGCCGGTGTACAGCGCACTGCTGATTTGCCAGTCGGGTTTCTTCGGCGTCGCGATGACCGACGACCTGTTCAATATCTTCGTGTTTCTGGAGATGGCCTCGATTGCGGGCTACGCGCTGGTGGCGTCGGCGCGCACGCCGCGCGCGCTGACGGCGGCCTACCGCTACCTGCTGATGGGCAGCACCGGCGCGGCGCTGTTTCTTCTCGGCATCGGCTACCTTTATCTTGTTACCGGCACGCTGAACCTGTCGGACATGGCGCCGCGGTTGCAGCCGGCGCTGGGTTCGCCCGCCGTCGTCGCCGCGCTCGGTTTCATCGGTGCCGGGCTGCTGCTGAAGGCGGCGCTTTTCCCGCTGCATCTGTGGCTGCCGAACGCCTACGGATATGCGCCGTCGGCGATTGCCGCGGTGCTGGCCGGCACCAGCACCAAGGTCGCGCTGTACATATTGATTCGGCTGCTGTTCGGGGTTTTTGACGCGGCGTCGTTCGCGGCGGCGCTGCCGGATGTGATGATGGTGCTGGCGCCCGCGGCCATCGTCGCCGGTTCCGGCCTCGCCATTTTCCAGCGCCAGGTCAAGCGCATGATGGCGTATTCCAGCGTCGCCCAAATCGGCTACATCGCGCTCGGCGTCGCGCTGGTTACGCAGGCGGGGCTGACCGCCGGGCTGGTGCATTTGTTCAACCACGCCATCATCAAGGTCTCGTTGTTCATGGCGCTCGGCTGCGTCGTTTATCGCGCGGGCGACTGCCGTCTTTCCGATCTGGCCGGGCTGTCGTCGCGGATGCCGTGGACGGCGGCGGCCATCGTCGCCGGCGCCGTCAGCCTGGTCGGGCTGCCGCTGACATCGGGTTTTGTCAGCAAGTGGTATCTGGTCAGCGCGGTGCTGGAGGCCAACCTGTGGTTGCCGGCGTTTGTGATACTCGCCGGTTCGCTGATGAGCGCGGCCTACGGCTGGCGGCTGGTTGAGGCCGCGTATTTTCGCGGCGGTGAAAGCGCGGGCGGCGCGGGCGGCGTGAGCGGTGCAGGCGGCGGGAGCGGCGAGGGCGGTCAAAGCCCGGTGGGCGGCGAGGGCGGCGCCGCTGCGGAAGACAACGGCGGCGGCAATGGCAAGAGCGCCGAAGCGCCGCCCGTGATGTTGCTGACGACATGGGCGCTGATTGCGCTGAACTTTTTTGTCGGCGTCAACCCGTCGTGGCTGACATCGGCCTGTCGCGGCATCGCCGCGACGCTGCTGGGATGAGCATCCGCATAATGACGGCGATGATGACCAACGAGATGCTGCTGATGGCGTGCATCGCAAGCCCGTTCGCGCTGGCGGCGCTGACGGCGCTGTTTCACCGCGCACCCGTGCTGCGCGACGCGCTGAACCTGCTGATGCCTTTCGCCGCGCCGGCGGCGCTGCTGCTGCTGGCGGGCGGGCCGGCGTCGCTGCAACTGACGCAAATCGTGCCGGGCGCCGGCATCGCCTTCACGCCGGAACCGGTGGGGCTGGTTTTCGCCGGCCTGGTGTGCCTGCTGTGGCCGGTCAGCATGCTGTATTCGCTGGCGTATCTGTACCAGAACCGCGCGGTGCGGATGACTTCGTTTCTGGTGTATTACAACCTGTCCATCGGCTGCGCGCTGGCGCTGGCGTTCGCCGGCAATTTGCTGACGCTGTTTGTCTTCTACGAGGCGCTGACTTTTTGCACCTACCCGCTGGTCACGCACGACCGCAGCCGCGAGGCGCTGGCGGCGGGGCGGTTTTATCTGGCCGTGCTGGTCGGCTCCTCGACGCTGCTGCTGCTGGCGGCGATGGTGTGGATTTATCTCGCCGCCGGCACGCTGGACTTCGTTCCCGGCGGCATACTGGACGGGCGCATCGGCGACGAGCAGGTCAAGTGGCTGCTGCTGCTGGTCGTGTTCGGCGCGTCAAAGGCCGCGGTGATGCCGCTGCACGGCTGGCTGCCGCGCGCGATGGTCGCGCCGGTGCCGGTCAGCGCGCTGCTGCACGCGGTGGCGGTGGTGAAGGCCGGCGTGTTTGCGATTGTCAAGATCATCCTTTACATCTTCGGCGTTGATTTGCTGGCGGACGCGGGGGCCGGCGACTGGCTGGTGTATATCGCGTCGTTCACGATTATCGCCGCGGCGGTCGTCGCGCTGCGCCAGACCAGTTTGAAGAAAATGCTGGCCTGGTCAACCGTCAGCCAACTCTCATACATCCTGCTCGGCGCCGCGCTGCTGAAGCCGGCGGCGCTGCTGGGCGCGGTGCTGCATTTGCTGGCGCACGGCTTCGGCAAAATTACGCTGTTCTTCGCGGCGGGCGCGATTCAGACGAAGAGCGGCAAGACGCGGCTGGACGAGATGCGCGGCATAGGCCGCGCGATGCCGTGGACGATGGGGCTGTTCACGGTCGCGGCGCTGGTGATTGTCGGGCTGCCGCCGCTGGCGGGTTTCAGCAGCAAGTGGTTTTTGCTGGAGGGTTCGGCTGCAGCCGGCGGCCACCTGCCGGCGGCGGTGCTGCTTGCCGGCAGCGTGCTGAGCGCGGCGTATCTGGCGCCGGTGATTTACCGCGCGTTCTTTGTCGCCGAGGCGCCGGCGGCGGATGTGCGGCGGCCCGCGGAGCGCCGCGAGGCGCCGACCGCGATGCTGATTGCGATGCTGCTGCCGGCGCTGATGTGCGCGGCGCTGTTCTTTGCGGTGGACGCGGTGGCCGGGTTCACCGCGGCGGCGCCGGGATTTTCCGCCGAAGATGCCGTTGGCGATGCCGGGGGCGATGCCGGGGGCGCGCCGTGAACCGGGGCTGCGGTTTGATTGCGGCGGTGTGCGCCGCGGGTTGGGAAACGCCGCTGCCTGCGTTCGCGGCGGGGCGTGTTGCGAGCCTGCAACCGCGGTTGTCTGCGTCTGGCGCAAGGCGTGTTGCATGCCTGAAAACGCCGTTGTCTGCGCCCGGCGCGGGAGGTGTGTCGTGGATTTGAAACCGCCGCTTCCGGCGATTGCCGCCGGTGTCGTGCTGATTGTTCTGCTGGAATTTCTGGTCGGCGGCTATTCCGAATACGGCTTCGGCTTTTATGCGTGGTTTGGTTTCGGCAGTTGCATCGTGCTGATTGTCGCGGCGCTGGCGCTTGGCAAGGTGCTGAAAAGAAACGATGACTATTACCTGCAAGACGGCGGGCAAGACGGCGGGGGCGACGCCGGACACAACGGCGGGCGCGATGCCGGGCACGGCAACGGCCGGCACGAGCGGCGCGGCGGAGCGGCGGAGCGGCGATGACGGACTGGCTTATCCCGCCCGGATTCATCATGCTGGCGGCGGCGCCGCTGGTGTGTTTTGCCGGCGCCGCCAAAAGACTGCTGCTGCTGCCGCCGCTGGCGATGCTGGTCGTCGCGGCGCTGCTGCCGGACGGCGCCGCGCTGCACTGGCGCTTTATGGGTTACGACATCGCGCCGCTGCAGGTAACGCCGCTCGGACGGCTGTTTGCCATCACCTTCTCGGTGATGACGCTCGGCGGCATGATGTTCTCGATGCACCAGGCGAAGAAGGGCGAACTGGCCGGCGCGTCGCTGTGCGCTGGCGGCGCGGTGATGGTTTCTCTGTGCGGCGACTTCATCACCTTTTTCATCTTCTGGGCGGTTACGGCGGTTGCCTCGACGCTGATAGTCTTTGCCGCGGCGACGCCGGCGTCGGCGGCGGCGGGCAGGCGCTACCTGCTGCTGCAGGTGCTGGGCTGCGGCCTGCTGCTGGACGGCATCGCCGGGCTGGTCGGCGCAAGCGGCGACGCCTCGCTGCGCGCCATCACGCCGGCGGCGTTTCACGAGTGGATGATACTGGCCGGCGTGCTGCTGAATGCGGGCGCGCCGCCGCTGTCTGCATGGGTGGCCGACGCCTACCCCGAAGGCGGTCCCGGCGGCACCGTGTTTTTGTCGGCGTTCACGACGAAGTCGGCGGTGTTCGCGTTGCTGGCGGTGTTCGCCGGCAGCGATATTCTGGTGCCCATCGGCTTGTACATGATTTTTTACGGCATCGTCTATGCGCTGCTTGAAAACGACATGCGCCGCATTCTCGCTTACAGCATCGTCAACCAGGTCGGCTTTATGGTGGCGGGCGCCGGCATCGGCACAGAACTGGCTGTCAGCGGCGCCGCCGCCCACGCTTCCGCGCACACCATCTACAAGGCGCTGCTGCTGATGTCGGCGGGCAGCGTGCTCTACATGAGCGGGCGCCGCAAGTGCGACGAACTCGGCGGCCTTTACGCGACGATGAAGGTGACGACGATTTGCGGCGTCGTCGGCGCCGTCTCGATTGCGGCGGTGCCGCTGACATCGGGCTTTGTGTCGCAGACGCTGATTGGCGAGGCCGCGCGCGGCGCCGCGATGACCTGGACCTGGCTGCTGCTGG
>RKSI01000190.1 GCA_007570905.1 Gammaproteobacteria bacterium | reverse complement strand
GACCGCAAGATACGCGATGCGTTTATCCGCTACAAGTTCAGCGACGCCGCGCAAATCAAGGTCGGCCAGTACAAGACGCCGGTCGGCATGGGCTTTAACATCAGCGGCACCAAACTGCCGCTGATTAAGCGCACGATGGCGTCCCGCCTGGTGCTCGACCGCGCCATCGGCGCGATGCTGAGCGGGCGCAATATCGGCGGCAGCAAGGAAACCGGCGGTTTCGGCTATGACATCGGCATTTTCAACAGCGCCGACCGTTCGCCGGCGGCGATGATTGATCGGGGCCAGAAAGGCGAAGACCACAGTTACGCCTTCCGCGTGATGTACGACCACGGCAAGATGTTTCATGCACAGGCGTCTTACGCCGAGATTGAAAGCGCCGGGGGGTTGCAGGGAGAGTCCTGCCCGACCACTTCGTCACAGGTCGGTTGCAGGGGAGTGGGAATACCCGCGGTGCTCGACAGCGAAGACTACGAAGTGTGGAATGTCGGCATGATTTACAAGAACGGCCCGGTTCACCTGCGCGCCGAATACATTGACGGCGAGAATGTGCAAGGCAGGGAAGACTTCGACGAGCAATCGTGGTATGTGATGGCCGCCTACCGCTTCAACGACATGGTTGAAGGCGTCGTGCGCTACCAGGACGCCGAATGCGACAACTGCCGCGGGGTTCCGAATGATGACCGCGATATTGACCGCTTTGAAGTGGGCGTGAACCTGTTCCTCGGCCCCACCGAGCGGACGGGGCGCTTGCAGTTGAACTATGTCAGCGTCGGCGGTGACGAGGAAGACTATGGCGATGGCGGCAGCACTCTCGGCGGCGGCAGGGCCGGCAGCAGCGACAACCGCTTTGACGCCATTCTCGGCCAGTTGCAGTTTTACTTCTGAACCCGCATCTGCGGCCAGGCCGTGCGTGCGGCGGCATTCGCGCAGCGTTTCGCCGCCGCCGCACCGCTGAACCCGCAACTGCGGCAACGGCAGGCAGGCCCCTGCTCCAAGGGCGCCGCCTGCCGTTTTTTTGTGCTGCGATGACAGCCCGATTTCTTTCCGCCCGCTGCAACGCGCCGCGCACCGCTTTTGTGTTGCGATGACAGCCTGCCGCCGGGTTTCTTTCCGCCCTTTGCAACGCGCCGTGCGCCGCTCTTTTATGCTGGTATGATGGCCGCCATGACCACCTTTGCCGGGCGTTTTTTCAGACGCGCCGCCGTTGCGGCGCTGGCCGCGGCGCTGGCCGCGCCCGCCGCCGCGCAGGACGCCGCGCCCGCCGCCGAACGGGTCGCCGTGGTTTCGCTGTTGGGCGATGTTTTCCCGTCCATTTATCTCGGCTCAACCGCGCTGTCCAGGAAACGCCACCAGACGCGGGTCGCGCCATGGCGTCTGGACGACCATGTCCGCGAGGTCATCACCGCGGTCATCCGCCGCGATGGGCGCCTGCGCCCGGTGGATTTCCGCCCCGCGCGCAAGGCGTGGATGAAGGTGTACACCGACGAATTCCGCCTGCTTGATGACAGCAACTACGACCTGCAAAAAATCCGCGGCGCCGTCCGCGCGCTGCGCTCAAAACACGGCGCCGACACGCTGATACTGGTGCTCGCCGACCGCGTAACCGACCCCATTGAGGAGTCTTCAACCGAACTCGGCGGCTACGGCCTCTACCGCCACGACTTCATCCTCGACCGCAGTTATCTTTATGCTTTCTTCCGGGTGCTGGCGGTGGACACGCGCACGCTGGAGACGAAGGCGCAGGCCGTGGCCGCCGCGCACACCACGCTGGGGCGCAAATTCTGGAGCGCCGGGCTGAACAAACTGCCGCTGTCCGCGCGCCGCGAACTGCGAACGATGACGCGGCAACTGCTTGCGGGCAACGCGGCGCAGGCGCTGGCCGACGCCGGCCTGGTCAAGCGCGCCAATGTGGAGCCGCCGCCTGACGACGACGATGCCGACGCCGTTGAGATTGAGTTGGTCGGCGTTGAATTTCTGCCGCCCGGCGGCGACCGCGCAGGCCGCCAGCCGCGCATTGCCGACGGCGCGGCCCGCCGCGCCGACAACGGCACGCGCCGCGCCGCTGACAATCGCGCCGACAATGGCGCACAACGCCGCCGCGCCGACAGCAACGCACGCCGCCGCACCGACAGCAAAGCGGCACACGGCGCCGCCGGCGACTACGAAGCCGCGGCGCGGCAACTCTTCATCGCGCTGGACATGCAGGCGGCGTTCAACCGCTACGCGCTGGATTATGTGAAAAACCGCGTGCTGGGCGGCGCCGGCCACCCGGACTTGTACCGCGATGTCTGCCGGCAGTGGGTTGCCGAGCATTTTCGCTGGGCGGCGCTGAAAGACCGGGTGGTCGCGCTCTACCGCCGCCAGGGTTTCAGCGTCCGCGACCTCGCCGAACTGGCCGATTTTGGCCGTTCAGCCGCCGGCGGCAAGGCGCTCGGCGGCGGCGCCTTCAGCGGCGCCGGGCAGCGCCGGATTTGGCGCCAGGTGGCGTCCGGACAGCGCCTGAAAGCGCTCCGCAGGGCCGTTTCCGCCCGCAAACGCCTGATACTGCGGGAAGCCGAAAATCTGGCCCGGTAAGGTTGTGCCAAAGGTATCTGAACCCCCGCGCCGGCTGAAATCTGGTATCTTTGCACTGGGACAAAT